>NZ_AGAF01000147.1 GCF_000224515.1 Desulfosporosinus sp. OT
CCAAGCTTGATCTTTTGTCGGAGATAGGGTTTCTCCATAGAACCACGAGATAAGGAGTTTGGGCTGAGTAATAGGGTTTTATAAAAGTTAAGGGAATTTTGAAAGGGGGGATGCCGGAAACTCTGTTTATGCAGTGTCTTTTTCAGCAAAAGTGTTGTGGACGCTGACTAGGATAAACACCTGTTTCTGTCGTAGACTCACCATATCAAAAAATAAAATAATATAGAGGAGGATTTAATAATGTCTAAACTTGTACCACCACATGGCGGAAAGTTAACTCCAGTATTGCTCCCGGAAGAACAACGTGCTGAGGCTTTGGCAAAAGCTAAAACATTACCTGTAATTCGCATGACTTCTAGAGAAACTTCTGACCTTTTAATGATTGGTATGGGTGCATTTAGCCCATTGACAGGATTCATGGATAAAGCGAACTATGAAAGTGTTGTTGAAACAAAACACTTAACCAATGGTTTAGCATGGCCACTCCCAATCACTCTTTCAGTCACTGAAGAGCAAGCAGCCAGCCTCACTATTGGCATGGAAGTAGCCTTAGTTGATGATGAAACTGATACTTATTGCGGTATTTTAACGGTTAGCGATAAATATACGTATGACAAAGTCAAAGAATGCAAGGCAGTTTTCTTTACAGATGATCCTGTACATGACGGTGTTGTCAAAGTTATGGCTCAAGGAAATATCAACGTTGGTGGTTCGTTAGTAACGTTTAGCCAACTCGGATATGCTTCAAAATACGGCGATTATTATGCTACCCCTGCTCAAACTAGAGCAATCTTTGACGAAAAAGGCTGGGCAACTGTTGCAGCTTTCCAAACACGGAATCCTTTACATCGTTCCCATGAATTCTTATGCAAGATGGGTAATGAAGTTTGTGATGGACTCTTTATTCACCCAATCGTTGGAAAACTCAAAGAGGGCGACATTCCGGCTGAAACACGTCTGGAATGTTACGAAGTCCTGTTAAAAAATTATTTCAATGAGAAAAGTGTCGTGATGAAAGTATATCCAATGGAAATGCGTTATGCAGGACCTAGCGAAGCTATTCTTCACTCCATTTTCCGTCAAAACTTTGGTTGCAGCCACATTTTAGTAGGCCGTGACCATGCTGGTGTAGGCGATTACTATACTGCTTATCAAGCTCAAGAAATATTTGATCAATTCAAACCAGGCGAACTTCTCTGCCAGCCACTCAAAGTGACTGCAGCTATGTATTGCAACAAATGCGGTGGCATGACTACTGAAAAAACTTGCCCACATGGTAAAGAAGATCATCTGAAGATCAGTGGTACAAAGTTAAGAGCGATGTTAGGAGCCGGCGAAGTGCCACCTAGCAATTTCAGCCGCCCAGAAGTCTTGCAAATCCTGCTCAAATATTATTCCTCAAAGTAAGTTAATTGCTGGTAAGGAATTTTGCGCAGTGGATGCGTGAATTAGTGAAAAGACTCTTTTGTTGAATCAGACTTGATTATTCTGGTGAATACCGCATATCAGGGGTTTCCTTTCAGGTCACTAAGGTGTTGTTGATTCTTTAATTACAGCTTTTTTGAGTTGGAAGGTTCTCCTTTTAGGCGAAAAACTTAGATGTTATAAGTGATTCAAACGTAAAGAGGCTAATTCAATTT
>NZ_AGAF01000146.1 GCF_000224515.1 Desulfosporosinus sp. OT
ATTAAATATTTAAGCATTATCAATGTCTGATAATTGACGGACTTGATAGTGCTTTTTTTATATTAATCTAGATAGTATAACTTCATTAAATCCTTTCTGAAGCATAAGGGAGTAAAATATGCAATATATAGTTTACATATTGAATAATATAGTGTATAATATGCAATATAAGGAGGGGAGATATTGAAGAATCTAAAATTGAAATCAGCAAGAGCTATTTTAGATATGTCACAAGCTCAATTAGCGGAAGCTGTGGGTGTAACGAGACAGACAATCGGAATGATTGAAGCGGGAAAATTCAATCCATCATTACAGTTGTGCGTTGCTATATGCAAAGAGTTAGGTAAAACATTAGACGAAATATTTTGGGAGGGGTAATAGTGAAAGACGAAAGAATTGAACAGGCTAAGCTAAAAATAAGAAGTGAAATGGCAATTATTATTTTATATGGCGTAGCTCTATCATTTTTAGTAAAAACATTAGTGTTTAAAATGAGTTTGCAGGATAGTTTGCTAGAGTATTTAATCTTGATATTTTTCCCACTCTATCAGTTTATAAGAATGCATATGATGAAGGTAAGTATTTACAATGAGCGTGAAAAAAAGACATCTCTAAAGAATCTGATTATTGTAATTGGAATCCTAGTGGTTGCATCAATGGTGTTAATTTTTAATTCGATGAAGAAGTCAGCAATGTATGACTGGCAAAGCCCAGTAATTTTCCTGTTAATATTTATAGTCTTATTTTTAGCCATCTTTTTTCTTACGTATAAGTTCAATCGATATAGAAGCCATAAGTACGAAGAAGAATTTGATGATGATAAATAAGGCAGCATCAGAAAAACTCAATGGAATATGGGTTGTATCGAAAATCACTCAGTTAACTTAATACAAAGAAAATGACGCCTCTATACAGGGGCGTCAAGTCATCTATCCTTTTGTGTG
>NZ_AGAF01000145.1 GCF_000224515.1 Desulfosporosinus sp. OT
ACTTCCCTGGCAGCCAGTTTTCCTTCCTGGATAGCCCAAACAATGAGGCTCTGCCCTCGTCTCATGTCGCCTGCGGTGAAGACTTTCTCGACATTGGTCTCGAAAACTTCATACGCTGCTTGGACATTGCTCCGGGGATCTCTCTCCAGCTTAAGCTCATTGGGGATCGTATCTTCAGGACCTAAAAATCCCATGGCTAGTAACACTAGGTCTGCTGGCCATACTTTTTCGCTGCCCGGAACGTCTTGCGGCACCCTTCTTCCGGCGGCGTTCTCTACCCAGGTGACTTCGACAGTATGAACTTCTTTGACTTCACCTTGCTCATTTCCTACGATCTTTTTGGTGGCGATGAGGTAATTTCTGGGATCCTGGCCATAGAGGCTGATCGCTTCTTCCTGACCGTAGTCTACTTTAAGTTTGAGCGGCCATTCCGGCCAGGGATTGGTTTCTTCGTTTCTTTTTTCCGGTGGTTTCGGCATGATTTCAAACTGGTTGACGCTTTGACAGCCATGCCGTATTGATGTGGCGACACAGTCTGTTCCGGTATCGCCTCCGCCGATGATGATCACGTTTTTGCCTTGGGCGTTTATATACTTCCCGTTCTCGAGACTTGAGTCTAAGAGACTTTGGGTCGTAGCTTTTAGGAAATCGACGGCAAAGTGAACTCCTTTAAGCTCGTTTCCTTCAACCTCCAGTCCCCGGGGCTTTGTTGCTCCTGCGCACAGGATGACTGCGTCATAGGTATCGATGAGTTCTTGAGTGGGGATGTCCCGACCGACTTCGGTCTTCAGGATGAATTGGATTCCGGAGGCTTTCATCAGCTCGATGCGTCGTTCCACGATTCGTTTTTCGAGCTTCATGGAGGGAATCCCGTACATCATCAGACCTCCGGCCCGATCGTTTCGTTCGTAGATGGTTACGTCATGTCCTACGGCCTTTAAATAATAGGCTGCGGACATTCCTGCTGGGCCGGAACCGACGACCGCTACTTTTTTGCCGGTTGCTTTGGCTTTTTTCGGGACGACCCAGCCTTCGGCAAAGGCTTTTTCGATGATCTCATATTCGAGGCTGTTGATGGCCACGGACTCCATGATATGGCCTTCAGTACAGGACCCTTCACAGGGTGCTGGGCAGACTCGGCCTGTGAATTCGGGGAAGGGGTTGGTTCGGATCAGTCGTTTGTAGGCGTCTTCCCATTGGCCTTTGTATACGAGTTCATTCCATTCGGGGATAAGATTTTGTACGGGGCATCCTGCTGCCATGCCGTTGAGTAGGACGCTGCCGTGGCAAAAGGGTATGCCGCAGTTCATACATCTTGCACCTTGGGTTTTTATGACGTCAGGGTCCTGTGGGAGCCTCAGTTCGTTCCAGTCGTTGATTCGTTCCTTTGCAGGACGTTTCTGCGGGTTGACTCGTTCATACTCTAAAAATCCCGTTGCTTTTCCCATTGTAAGTCCCACCTTAATTTGCTATTGTCTTGTTCCTTAGTTTTTAAAATGCTCTTCGAACGCGACCATTAACGCTTCGTCGCCGTTTAAGCCTGCCTTGTGAGCCTTATCAATGTTTGCCAGCATCCGTTTGTAGTCTTTGGGAATGATTTTGGTGAATCTTAGCGAAGAGCTTTTCCAGTCTTCAAGGACCGTCTTGCCAAAGGGGCTGCCGGTATGCTCCACATGCTTGCTGATCATGGCCTTGATTTCATTCAGTTCGTCTGCTTCCATGGTTTCCAGTAACACCATGGATTTGTTGCAATAGATTTCGTCAAAGTCCAGTATATAGGCGACTCCGCCGGACATTCCTGCGGCAAAGTTTCGGCCTGTTTTGCCGAGGATCACTACTTTACCGCCGGTCATATATTCACAGCCGTGGTCCCCTACGCCTTCCACGACGGCTTTGACGCCGCTGTTTCTTACGCAGAATCGTTCGCCGGCGATGCCGTTGATATAGGCTTCGCCTGAGGTGGCCCCGTAAAAGGCCACATTGCCAATCAGGATGTTTTGCTTGGGATCAAAGTCGGAGACCTTGGGCGGATAAACGACGATTTTACCGCCGGAGAGACCTTTGCCTAAATAATCGTTGGCGTCGCCTTCGAGTTCGAGGGACATGCCTTGGGGTATGAAGGCTCCAAAGCTTTGTCCGGCTGAGCCGACAAAGGTTAGCTTGATGGTGTCTTCGGGCAGTCCTTCTTTGCCATATCGCTTGGATATTTCGCTTCCGACGATGGTTCCCACGACTCGATCCACGTTATTGATTTTTAGTTTCGCTCGGATCGATTTCCGGTTTTCCAGGGCGGGCTGACACATTCTCAAAAGTTTTTTAATATCGAGCGATTTTTCGAGCATATGGTTTTGGGCTTGAGTTTTGAAGCGACTGACATCGGCGCCGGCATACGGTTGATACAGAATCTGTGACAGGTCGAGGCTTGAGGCCTTCCAATGTTTGACGTGTTCTTTAGGTTTCACTCGGTCGGTGCGTCCGACCATTTCATTGACGGTTCTAAAGCCGAGCTTGGCCATGATTTCTCGCAATTCTTGAGCGACAAAGCGCATGAAGTTTTCGACATACTCGGGTTTACCGGTAAAGTTCTTGCGTAAGGTTTTATTTTGGGTGGCGATCCCTACCGGACAGGTGTTGAGGTTGCAGACTCTCATCATGACACATCCTATGGCGATGAGAGGGGTGGTTGAGAAGCCGAATTCTTCGGCGCCCAGCATGGCCGCTATGGCGACATCTCGTCCTGATAGCAGTTTGCCATCGGTTTCGACCACGACTCGGTCTCTTAGTTTGTTGAGGACGAGGGTTTGATGGGTCTCGGCGAGTCCTAATTCCCAGGGGAGGCCGGCATTTCGGATGCTGGTGCTGGGTGAGGCTCCGGTCCCGCCGTCATAGCCACTGATCAGGATGAGGTCGGCTTTTCCTTTGGCTACACCGGCGGCGATGGTTCCAACGCCGACTTCGGATACCAGCTTGACGCTGATTCGCGCGTCTTTGTTGGCATTCTTTAGGTCATGGATGAGTTCGGCTAAATCTTCAATGGAATAGATGTCGTGATGCGGCGGGGGAGATATGAGGTCGACGCCGGGGGTTGAATGCCGTACGCGGGCAATTTCGGGATACACTTTACGTCCGGGTAGTTGGCCTCCTTCGCCGGGTTTGGCACCCTGAGCCATTTTGATCTGGATTTCTTTGGCATTGACCAAGTAGTTGCTGGTTACGCCAAATCGTCCTGAAGCGACTTGTTTGATGGCACTGTTTTTCGTGTCTCCGTTCGGCAGGACGCTAAAGCGCTCGGAATCTTCGCCGCCTTCACCGGTGTTGCTCTTGCCGCCCAGTCGGTTCATGGCGATGGCCAGACATTCGTGGGCTTCTTTGCTGATGGAGCCGTAGGACATGGCTCCGGTTTTGAATCGTTTGACGATTGAGTCTACCGTTTCGACGTCTTCGATGGGGATCATGTCGCCTAGGACATACTTGAAATCGAGTAGGTTCCTTAGCGTGCAGAGTTCGCCGTTGATTTTGTTGGAGTACTCTTTGTAGAGGGCGTAATTTCCTTCTCGGCAGGCTTTTTGCAGCATGTAGATGCTTTCGGGATTGTAGAGATGGCGTTCCCCGCCTTCTTTGCACTGGAAGTATCCACCCACTTCCAGGGTGTCGGTATACAGGGAGTTTTCCTGATAGGCACTTTCATGCCGCATCTGATTTTCTCGGGCAATCTCTTCGAGGCCTATTCCGTCGATTCGGGAGGGGGTCAACGTGAAATACTTAGCGATGAGATCGTTTCCCAGGCCGACGGCTTCAAAGATTTGGGCTCCGTGATAGCTACGTACGGTCGATATGCCCATTTTGGTCAGCACTTTCAGGATGCCTTTGACGGAGGCTTTGATGTAGTTCGTTTTGGCTTCTGGATAGGTGAGTCCCTCGAGCATCTCGTTTTGGGCGAGATCTTTAATGGTCTCATAGGCTAAATACGGATTGATGGCGGTGACGCCATAACCGATCAGGGTGCAGAAGTGGTGGACTTCTCTGGGTTCGCCCGATTCCAGCACGATTCCGAGGTTGGTTCGGATTTCTTGGCGGATGAGGTGTTGATGGAGCCCCGAGGAGGCTAAGAGGGCGGGGATGGCTGCGAGTTTTTCGTTGACGCCTCGGTCTGAGAGAATGATGATATTAGCGCCTGCGCTGATGGCTTGATCAGCTTCTTTGAAGACTCTCTCTAAGGCCTTTTCCATCGCTTTGGCCCCTTCGGCGACGTTATACAGGATGGATAGGGTCACGGTTTTAAATTGGTCGTTGTTGAGATGCTTTAGGGTGGTCAGTTGTTCATTGGTCAGGATGGGATGGTCCAAGGCGACACTGGCTGATTTGCGTTGGTCGGGATCCAGCAGGTTTCCGGTATCTCCGAGGAGGATGCTGCTGGAGGTGATGAGTTCTTCTCGTATTCCGTCGATGGGGGGATTGGTGACTTGGGCAAACAGCTGTTTGAAGTAGAGGTACAGCATCTGGGGGTTTTCGGATAAGACCGCGAGCGGTGAATCCATTCCCATGGCTCCAATGGGATCGACGCCTTGGGTTACCATCGGTTGGATGGTTTTTGTGATGTCCTCGTAGGTATAGCCAAAGGCTTTTTGCTGCTTTATGAGTTCTTCGGTTAGTTCCTCTTCGGGTGCGTTCAGGGCAGGGAGATCGCTGAGAGGGACGATATGCCGGGTATTCCATTCGGCATAGGGATGCATGATGGATACGCTTTTCTTGAGTTCTTCATCGGAGATGATTCTCTGGGCTTTGGTATCGATCAGCAACATTTTGCCCGGTTCCAGGCGGCCTTTGTAGAGGACATTTTCAGGTTTGATGTCCATGACGCCGACTTCGGAGGCTAAGACGACTTTGTCATCTTTGGTGACATAATACCGTGAGGGGCGCAGTCCGTTTCGGTCGAGGACTCCGCCGATGACGTCTCCGTCCGAGAAGGCCATGGCTGCCGGGCCATCCCACGGTTCCATTAAGAAGTCATGGAATTGGTAGAAGTCCTTTTTCTCTTTGGACATCAGGTCATTCTTTTCCCAAGGTTCCGGGATCATCATCATGACGGCATGCGGTAAGGATCTGCCGGTGAGGTGCAGAAATTCCAAGCTGTTGTCAAACATCGCTGAGTCGCTCCCGGTTTCGTCGACGATGGGATAGACTTTGCTGAGATCCTCAAAGAGCGGTGAATCGATGCATTTCTGGCGCGCTTTCATCCAGTTGACGTTGCCTCGGATGGTATTGATCTCGCCGTTATGAACGATGTAGCGGTTCGGATGCGCTCGCTCCCAGCTGGGGAAGGTGTTGGTGCTGAACCGGGAGTGCACCATGGCCAGGGCGGAGGTGAAATCGAGATCGGCTAGGTCGAGGTAGAAATTTCTCAGCTGTTCGGCTGTGAGCATGCCTTTATAGACGATGGTCTTGGAGGACAGGCTGGCGATATAGAAGGTGCCTCCCTTGTCTTGGGACATCGGTACGATGAGTTTTTCGGCTCGTTTTCGGATAATATAAAGCGTTCGTTCAAAGTCCATTTCATCCTTCAGGCTCGGATTTTTCCCGATAAAAACTTGGATGAAGCGCGGCATGACGGCTTTGGCGCCTTCCCCGATGATCGTCTTATCGATCGGTACTTCTCTCCAGCCTAAGACGGTCTGACCTTCCTCTTCAACAATTTTTTCGAAGGTTTCCATTTGTGTTTTTCGGAACTCGTCATACTTGTGGGCGAAGACCATCCCTACGCCATAGCTGCCTTTTTCCGGCAACGCAAACCCCAGGACTTCGCATTCTCGTTTGAAGAATTCGTGGGGTATTTGGATCAGTATTCCCGCACCGTCTCCGGTATTTTCATCGGCTCCGCTTGCTCCTCTGTGGTTTAAGTTTTCCAGTACCGTTAAGGCTTCGTCAATAATGTCATGAGACTTCTCTCCCTTGATATTAACAACAAACCCCATACCACACGCATCATGTTCTAAGGCTGGATCGTAAAGTCCTTGTTTCTTTGGTAAACCATAACTTTGCATATTACACACCCTTTATT
>NZ_AGAF01000144.1 GCF_000224515.1 Desulfosporosinus sp. OT
ATTGCCAAGTAACGGACTCAGGGGTCCGCCTTGTGGTACGCCCTCTGGACTTTTTTCAAACATCCCGTTGGTCATTATTCCTGCTTTTAGAAATTTATGAATTAGAGATATGACCCGGCCCTCCTTTATCGTCTCTGACAAAATCTGAATCAGCTTGCTTTGGTTTACCGTATCGAAATATTTCTCCAAATCCCATATCCACTACATATTTGTAACCTACTGAGATATAGGTTTGGCATCTTCTTAGAGCACCGTGGGCACTGCGGTTCGGTCGGAATCCAAAGCTATTGTCTGAGAACTGTTGCTCAAAGATGGGACTTAGAACTTGAGCTATTGCTTGTTGAACTAACCTGTCCACGACGGTGGGTATTCCTAGTTTCCTGGTCTTTCCGTTTTCTTTGGGTATCTCTACCCTTCGTACGGGTTTTGGACGGTATTTACCATCCCGGAGGGATTGCAATAGTTCATCCTTGTGTTCTTTCAGGAAGGGTTGAAGTTCATCCACCTGCATACCATCGATTCCACCTGCACCTTTGTTTCTTTTAACCTGCCTATAGGCCTGGTTTAGATTCTCGGTGCTAAGGATTTGCTCAAGCAAAACTTCCGTCTGCTCATTTGTGTTGGTGTTGTCGGTTTCAGTCATCTTGGGTGACGCGCACACTTCTGCATACTCTCTCTGTTCCGCAGATACCCTTTGCAGATAGCCCTCTATTCGAAGTTGTCTGTGTTTTGAATTGCCACTTTCAGTAACTTTCATTGACCCA
>NZ_AGAF01000143.1 GCF_000224515.1 Desulfosporosinus sp. OT
CAGACGGATTTGTTGGAGCACCGGGGAGCCATCCTTAATACCAGCGATGCTTCCTTAACCTATAACGATATCAAGGTTGAGCTGAGCAAGAACGATTATAAGATTTTGAAAATGCTGCTGGAGAATAAAGGGAAGGCCGTGGGCCGTGAAGCAATTATGGCCCGCCTGTGGGAAACAGACAGTTACATCGACGAAAACACCCTGACGGTGAACATGACCCGGCTGCGTAAAAAATTGGAGGCAGCAGGGCTGGCCGGATTTATTGTGACCAAAAAAGGGATAGGGTATATGGTGACGTGATATGAACGAGATCAGTCTATGGTCGGTGGGGAAGCAGTACCTCCGGGGGCATAGCCGGGGAATCCTTTTGTACTGCGTCTTTGTCGGTGTCTTTGCCTTGGTGTTTTATCTGTATCATCTGCCGCTGGAAGCGGTGTTCTATGCTGCTTTGCTCTGTGCCGTCCTGGCCCTCCCGGTCCTGACAGCGGATTTTTATGGTTATTATCAGCGCTATAGAGTGCTTCGGGATTTGCAGCAACAGATCATGTTCAGCTTGGAAGGGCTCCCTGAGGCTAAGGGATTATTGGAAGAGGAGTATCAGGAGCTGATCGCCGCCCTATACTGGGATAAGATCAGACTGGTTTCCCAGGCCGATAATGAGCGAAGCGATTTGGTGGATTATTATACCCTGTGGGCCCATCAGATCAAAACCCCTATCGCCGCCATGGGCCTCCTTCTCCAGTCCTCGGCAGAGGATGACGGGAGTACTGCTCAGAGTATG
The DNA here is from genome assembly GCF_000224515.1 of Desulfosporosinus sp. OT. Taxonomy (GTDB): domain Bacteria; phylum Bacillota; class Desulfitobacteriia; order Desulfitobacteriales; family Desulfitobacteriaceae; genus Desulfosporosinus. The sequence goes on from NZ_AGAF01000143.1 coordinate 782, forward strand.
GAGCAGAACAGGGAGCTGGCCATGGAACTGTTCAAAATTGAACAGTATGTGGAAATGGTGCTCCAATACCTGCGGCTGGAGAGCCCTTCTGCCGATTTTGTACTGAAACGCTATGCCCTGGACGCTATCGTCCGGCAGGCGGTGCGCAAATATGCTAAAATGTTTATCCGCAAGAAAATCAGCTTGGATTTTTCCCAGCTGAACTGCGACGTGCTGACCGATGAAAAATGGCTGGTGTTTGTCATTGAGCAGATCTTATCCAATGCTTTGAAGTACACCCAGGAGGGGAAAATCTCCATTTATATGGAAAGGGATGATGATAAAACCCTGGTAATCGCCGATACAGGGATAGGTATTGCCGGGGAAGACCTGCCCCGTGTTTTTGAAAAAGGCTTTACCGGTTATAACGGCCGAAGGGATAAAAAGTCCACAGGGATCGGTCTCTATCTGTGCAAGCGGATCCTCACCAAGCTTTCCCATACCATTGTGATCGAAGGGGAGCCCGGCAAGGGCACGAAAGTGAAAATCGGCCTGGATACGGTGGATACAGTGCTGGAGTGAAATTATGATCCTTTAATCCTTAAAGACAACTCCATAAATAGTTGTTATTTTCTGCCGTTTTCCGCTTCGATTTTGGCTCTCAGGCTTATGCTTCTTACCGTCTCAAGGCCATCAAATTTAATTAAGTAGGCAGCTTTTTCACGGTTGATTCCCATGACTTCGCCGGCTCCCATGATGCTGTGCACGATACGGTCGCCGGGTCGGAAAGGAAACTCAGAAGACTTTGCTTCGATTAGCTTCTCGCTGCTGCCGATGTGCCAATTTGATTCTTTGACCAGACTTTCATCAAGTTCTGCCGTGTAAACAAGCAGCTCTTTAAATTATGAGCTGCCTTACAAAAGGGTAAGCTTAAACTGGAAAATGTAAGCCAAAGTTATGGCAGGGCATTTTCCAGTTTTGCTATACTGAACCTACTCAGCAAAGGAGGTTCTTCTTGATGACCATTTTAGAAGTGAATAATCTTAAAAAAGTCTATACTACCCGCTTTGGCGGCAGTCATGTTCAGGCCTTAGCCAATGTGTCCTTCTCCGTAGAGCAGGGTGAATATGCAGCGATTATGGGTGAATCGGGGTCAGGGAAAACGACCTTGCTCAATATTCTGGCCTCTCTGGACAAACCCACCAGCGGTGAGGTTTTGCTCAAGGGTAAAGCCCTCAGCACCATTAAGGAAAAGGAGATTTCCGCTTTTCGCAGGGAAAATCTCGGCTTTGTATTTCAGGATTTTAATCTGCTGGATACCTTCTCCTTGCAGGATAATATTTTCCTGCCCCTGGTGCTCTCCGGCAAGTCCTATGGGGAGATGAGCCGGCGTATGGAGCCCATTGCCCGCAAACTGGGGATCGGAGATATCCTGGCCAAATATCCTTATGAAGTGTCGGGAGGGCAGAAGCAGCGCTGTGCCGTAGCCCGGGCCCTGATTACCAAACCCCAGCTGATTCTGGCGGAC
>NZ_AGAF01000142.1 GCF_000224515.1 Desulfosporosinus sp. OT
GAAATTGAATCCATCCCTAATTTATTGCATAAATCATTGGCAGCATGAATTGCGTCATAATCATGGATACCACAGTCGGAACCAAAGCACCATACTGCTTCATACTCAGGACCAGCGCCTTCGCCGCCTTCCCATTTGTTATGGCGACCACAAGCGATTGGACAGCGATAGCAGGCATCTTTCTTGATCAAATGGTTTGCGGTCATAGTTTCACCGCTGATCTCATCTGCATCAGGATCATATGCTTCCTGGAAGTTCTTGACCGGATATATGCCGCTTTCATTAATAATATTAACCAGAATTGCTGTACCGTAACCTGGAAGTCCTTGACCTGTTACACCATTTTCCTTGATTTTACCTAAAGCAGCGCTTAAGACCTTTTTCATTTCATCCGGATTGGCGTTTTCGACTTTTCCTGTGCCACGAACAATGATCGCTTTTAGATTCTTTGATCCCATAACGGCACCAACTCCACTACGCCCAGCAGCTCGATAAAGGTCATTCATGACAGCTGCCATCAGTGAGAGATTTTCACCTGCCGGACCAATGGTTAAGACTTTAGCTTTATCATCCCCAAACTCAAGTTTTAAGGCCTCAGTAGTAGCATAAACATCCTTACCCCAAACGTTGGCCGCGTCTTTAATTTCGACCTGGTCGTCATTAATAGCAATATACACAGGTTTAGCTGCTTTGCCTTCTAAGATGACCATATCATAACCTGCAAACTTAAGCTGTGCTCCCCAATATCCCCCGGAATTTGAGGAAGAGGTAGCTCCATTTAGAGGTGATTTTGTCACAACCATAAATCGACCTGACGTTGGAGCATTTGTTCCCGTAAGCGCTCCTGTAGCAATATACATTTTGTTTTCTGGAGAAAGTGCATCGACATCTGCTGCTACCTCATCAAAAAACATTTTACCCGCAAGCCCACGCCCGCTTAAATATTTCTTTGCAAGCTCCATGTTTAAAGGCTCAGTACTTATTTTACCTTCTGTAAGATTGATACGTAATACTTTTCCGGTATATCCGCCCATGAATCTTCCTCCTAGTTTCTATTTTATTCCGATCAAAGCCTTCCGGGACTTAAACTCAGTCCCGCTCTCCCTAAAGCGGTCTTGTTTAGTTAAATAGCAATTATCGTGCCAATTATTTAAAATCTAAAACAAAATTGAATTGCTCAATTTGTCTGAAATTACCAAATTAAAACAAATTAAAACAAATTAAAACAAACAACACAATGGACTTTAGATCGAACAGTTTAACTATTCAACTTGACTTCTGTTCCACATTTGAGCGTTTTGTCTTTTAAATATGTCCCATTATGAAACACTTTCCAACCAATTAATTTTTGCCGACGGTTGTTTGATTGAAACAGGTATGATATTCTTGTCAATAATAGGACAATTATTTTCTATGCTTAGAGAGGAGAGGAGAAGAGTTATATGAGCAACCATTGGAAGCGTTTTATAAATGGAGAAAGCGTCGAATCAGAAGTAACTCCTACTATCTATCGCTCCTGGCAAAGAAGTCTTGAGTATCAAGTAGACCATACGCTAGTTTCTAATCGGGACATTCTGTCAACTCCTCTTCTCAGCGAGCGCCGAGATGCTCAAGAATCCCTGATCCGAGCGGGTGAACCTGTTTTGCCTTACATTTTCAGCTTGCTGGGAAGCACCAATTATACCATTTTGTTAGGTGACAATGATGGTTACATCATCGAAGCCATTGGGGATGCCCCCTTTATGAGCAAAGCTCAAAAAGTACATTTAAGCGCTGGTGCCGATTGGCGGGAAGAAGTTCGTGGAACCAATGCCATCGGAACAGCCCTGCGTGACAATGCCCCCATTTCTGTCTTCGGTTGGGAGCACTTTGTCCAAGATAATCACTTTTTAGCATGCTGGGCTGCTCCAATTCAAAACAGCCAGGGTGCTCCGATTGGCGTTTTGGATATTAGCGGCGAAGCCAGTCCAGACCGTCAAAAAATCTTATCTATCGCTATGATGGGCGCAAATATGATTGAGAAAAATTTGCGTCTTTTCGAGTTAGAAAGTCAGTTAAAGTTTTACAAAGAAGGATTTGAGTTAGCCTCTAGACTTTTACGCCAAGGCTTTCTCGCCATTGATCGTGACGGTATCATAACCAACATTAACCCTCTGGGAGCTGCACTGCTTGGACGTAGTCCAGAAAGCATCATTGGTCATCTTGCCACGGACATCTTTAGTTCGCCAAAAGGGTGGATGTTAAGTGGTCAATCTCTCGATCTCCGTATTAAAGATCCGGCAGGAAAAGCAATTTCCTCTCATTTGACACGCGTAGTTAATGATGCCGGCCAGTCACTCGGTGCTGTAGGAACGGTTCAAGTTACTGAGGAAACCCCCTTGACCAGTACCCTCTGGATCGGACACAGCGCGCCCACGCAACGAACTCTTGAACGAGCTTCGAAAGTTGCTGCAACTCACTCTTCAGTACTCATTCACGGTGAGAGTGGAACCGGTAAGGAAATCATTGCTCGAACTATCCATCAACTTAGTCCTCGGTGCAAAGGGCCATTTGTGGCGTTGAACTGTGCTTCATTGTCTTCTACTCTGGTTGAAAGTGAGCTATTTGGTTATGTAGAGGGAGCTTTCACTGGAGCACGCCGTGGTGGCAAACCAGGGAAATTCGAATTAGCCGATAAAGGAACTATTTTTCTAGACGAAATTGGTGACATGCCTTTAAATGTTCAAATTGCGCTCCTGCGAGTAATCCAGGAAAAGGAGGTTTCGCGCGTAGGTGATACCAAGGCCATTAAAGTTGACGTTCGGGTCCTTGCAGCCTCGCACAAAGATCTCTCGGTTCTTGTTGCTTCGGAGAAATTCCGTTTAGATTTATTTTATCGCCTGAAAGTTGTCACCTTGGAATTACCTCCACTGCGTGAACGTACTGAAGATATTCAAGATTTAGTTCCCTATTTTATCCGCAAAGCATGTGCATCTATTGGCATTCCGACATTAGGTATTCAACCAGAGGTTTATGCTCATTTACTAGCCCATCCCTGGCCCGGAAATGTACGAGAACTTGAAAACTGTATTGAAAGCATGGTGGCGTTATCAGATGGCCCCGTTATAACTGTAGCTGACTTGCCTGATGAATTTAGGCAACCCGACACAAAAACCGAACTTGAACCTCAACCCTTACTAGACCAACAGACCAAACATGCAATCCTCTATGCACTCACCCAAACTAAAGGAAAAATTGCACCAGCTGCCAAGCTTCTGGGTATTGGCCGAAACACCCTCTACCGCAAGATTAAAGAACTAGATATAAAGCTATAGCTAGGTAGCTTGGTTACTCATGCCTGGTTTCTTCTCCTGATAATATAAATAAGGTCTAAACGTTAAAAAAGAGCCCTTAGGCTCTTTTTCATATTTATACCCAAAATCTTTCATCAACCATAGTTCATACATGCGACGGAACAGAATGTTCCTAGTGTCGAATGCCCCAACGATGCTTAGCATCAGGCCAGCGCAACCCGAAGGTTTTCGTGTCAAGAGAATAGCAAAGACAAGTGTGTATGGCTAAGACACCGACTTCCTCCCCATAAACTCCAGTAAAGCTTTGATCATATCATCGGGTTTTGGTGGGCAACCCGGGACCTTAATATCTACAGGTAATACTTTTCCTATACCGCCTGCACTAGCATACGCACCTTTAAATACCCCACCATCGATTGCACAATCTCCTACTGCCATGACCCACTTTGGCTTGGCCATCGCTTCATAGGTTTCATGGGCAGCATTCACCAACTGGGTGGAGCCCGGCCCAGTACACATTAATAGATCCGCATGACGAGGGGAAGCCACAAAGTCAATACCGAAATGCTGATGGTCATAAAGGGAATTGCCTAAAGCAGTCATTTCCCAATCACATCCATTGCAGGAACCACAATCAAGGTGCCGAATCTGCAGGGACTTTCTAAAATTCGATGGTAAATCGGACGACTTGTGAGGTATTAGAGAATCTTCATGTTTCTCCGTGAGACTTCCCATTTTCAACTTCCGGAGCAGAATACTCCACATGTGTTATCTCCCCTTTTCGGCTAGCGGTCGCAACAACTATAGCATAATTCAAAACTCTTATTGATTAAAGGAAAATCTGGTACAATATTGCCCGGTACGGTAAGAGGTACGGCAGGCCAGTTAGCATAACTTGCAGATCGAATGCGGCAACGGTAGATTTTACCCTTGTCATCCAACATAAGCCAAATAACATCCGTTCCACGCGGGGACTCAACGCAACCCCAAGCTCCCTGCCATGGTATCAGTTTATTGGAAAAAGTGTTCATTATATAGCTTGAGCGCCCTGCTTCCTGCATCCCTTTACGCAGTAACGTCTCCAGGAACCTGAAACTCTCTCTTGTTTCCTTAACCCGTACCATTAATCTAGCCCAAACATCTCCATTATGTTCGACAACTGATTTCACCATAAGTTCGGGATACAGAAGGTGACTATGAAGTTCGCGCCAATCATAAGCCACACCTGAAGCTCGAGCGGCTGGCCCCGTAACTCCTAGATCAATAGCGCTTTCCGTCTTTAAAACTCCGGTTGTCACAGCCCTCTGCCTGAAGCCGTCATGTTCCAGTAACAGAGGTATCCAATCTTCAAAATCGTTTGCTAGTTCCATCAGGCGGTTCAAAATTTCTTGACTATCCTTTGGCCCTGGAACAGACTTAATTCCCCCCGGAACAACCATCCCCCGTAAAAAGCGATGACCGAAAAATTCTAAATTTAGACGTTGAAGGTTTTCCTTTGATTGTGAGCCGTTGGCATTACCTAAGGCAAAACCAACTCCGGCACACATATTACCTATATCTCCAATATGGTTATATACTCGTTCTAATTCTGCCAGAATCGTTCGCCATAACAAGACCTGGCGAGGAAGTTCGATGTTCGCAAGTTTTTCAATAGCTTCACAATAGGCAAGGCCATGGCTCACGGCACATACTCCACAAACCCGTTCAATTATGAGCAACCCTTCTTCTAAGCTTTTTCCTTCAAGGAGCTTCTCAATTCCTTTATGAGTATAGAAGAGTTGGGCCTCAAGATGCAAAACAGGTTCTCCAATAACATAAAAACGGAAATGCCCAGGCTCAATTATTCCCGCATGAATCGGACCAACTGGAACCTGAAAGATTCCCTCCCCATGCATTTCTGGGAACACTAAAGGACCTCGTTTAAAGGATTTGTATTCTTTTCCTGTTTTGTAATCCTTGCGCAGGGGATGAAAGTTTTTAGGCCACCCCGGGTGCAAAACTAAAGTCCGTGGATCAGGATGTCCAACAGCTCGCAGACCAAAAAGATCTTGGGCTTCTCGTTCTGACCAATTCAGTGCTGGCAAGATTAAGGACAACGAAGGAAACTCATCTTTAATTCCCTTCGCAACTAAAGTGAGTGTAAAATCCTTGTCTGGAAAATGGAGAATCAAGTAAAGACAGAAGTCATTTCCTAATTGGCGTTCATCATTGACAACATGGGTTAACCAAATCGGACGCGGCTTCATTTCTAAACAGTAAGCCAAAATATCGGGAAGATCTTGAGAATCCATTGCCACGATACCCTCTTGATTATCCCATTTAATAATCTCTATACCGGTATAAATCTGTAAGTAATCCCGTAAGCCTAGCATCCTATACTCCTCCCAATATCACTTTGACGACTTGATTTAGGGCCTGATTAAGGCTTTGGGGAATGAACAAGCCTAAGAAGAGAACTACCAAAAGAGGAATCGCTAGGGCCAGTGTACTAACACTCTCTCCCGCTTGATAACGTCCACTTGGTTTACCATAAAACATCTGGAGAAAATGAAATAGAAACCCTGCAAAGATCAGTGTCAGAAATAGAATGGTTAGAAAGCCGAGTATTGGATGATCGGTTTTATACAGACCTGATAAGATGCTTAACTCTGAACGGAACGTTCCAAACGGAGGGGTTCCTGTGATTCCTAATAGTCCTAAAACCATTACAATCCCCGTGAAAGGCCATACTTTAAAGATTCCACGAATCCTAGGAATTTGTCTTGTGCCCGTTTTTTGTACCAAACTTCCAATAATGACAAATAGGTTTGCCTTTGTTAGGGCATGAAGCAGGAGATGTAACGATGCCCCCCAGACTGCTTCCTGAGTTCCGAGACCAAAACCTAAAGCTAAGATTCCCATGTGTTCTACACTTGAATAGGCCAATAATCGTTTTACATCTTTCTGCATTAAGATAAATCCTACCATCAGTGCCAACGATAAAAGACCAAAACCTATCAGTATTTTACCTATGAAATCGGGACCCAACTCCGTGAGACGAGCTATAGTGTACCAACGCAAAATAGCATAAAGCGCACAATTGAGCAAAACTGCGGATAACAGGGCACTAACTGGAGAAGGCGCCTGACTATGAGCATCAGGAAGCCAAGAATGCATGGGGGCGAAACCGACTTTAGTCCCATAACCAACGACCGTAAACAGGACACCTAGGCGGAATAAATTAGGGTCTAACTGTGATGCTATTTTGGGGAGCATACGCCAATCCAAAGCTGTCAAACTTTGACCTAAATGAGGTGCGGCCGCCGCAAAAAGCAACATTGTTCCCAACAAAGCAAAACTAATGCCTACTGTGCATAAAATCACATATTTCCAAGCTGCTTCAACTGCCTTCTTGTTGCGATAGAACCCAACCAAGAGAGTCGTGGCTAAGGTTGTCCCCTCAATCCCTACCCAAAGAACGCCCAGATTAGGTGTGCTAACAACTAGAAGCATCGTTGCGATAAAGATCCATATCCAGAAATAATACCACTTCAAACTGGTTCTGGGAAGTTTCTTCTCATGGACTTCTTTCTCCATATACCCTAGAGAAAAGAGGATTACATAAACAGCAATAATAATAATTACGCTAAGAAGTAAGGCACTCAAGGCATCCCAATATAAAATGCCCGACCCGTACCCATAGGACCCCTGCAATAACGTTTGTCTAATGGTCCAGCCACCACTCAACGTTAACAAAACAAGGGCTAAGCTGTTTAAAAGTTTCAAATAAGTAACCTTTGCCGAAATCAGCATTCCAACCGCCGCGATTACAGCTACTCCAATAAACATCGCATACTATCCTTTCAATGACCTCATGTGATCAACATTCAGCGAATCATAATTTTCCAGCATTTGTTTAGATAAAATCACTATAATAACAATCCCGACAAGGATATCGAACATGCTCCCCATTTCCACTAACAAAGGCATCCCTTGGGTCAGAAAAAATCCAGCGAGGAATATTCCATTGTCAATAAGCAAAATTCCCACTACTTGTACTATAGCGACCTTACGAATCATCATCAGTAGAAGGCCAAAGAAGATTAATGCTATGGCAACGGCTAAGCCGTTACGAAAACCTGCTTGGGGAAGTGCCATTAAGGGTTTCGTCACATCATAGGCGATAATCGTTAAAGCTCCGGCGACAACTAACGATGTAGCGCGCTTTAAATATATTTCACCCACCCATGCGGTCTTTGACTCTCTCAATACACGTCGTAAAAGTATAGGGATGATCCCGGCCTTACCAATTAACAATAACACACCAACGAAGATGACCTCAGGTTCATCGTGGTATACCCCTTGAGCTAAAATAAGGAGCGAAACAGCAATAGTTTGCACTGTCCACCAATTCAAGGCCTTCTGGACCCGGTTACTGTACACAATACTCAATCCACTAGTTAAAAGCACAAGGAGTACTAAGTTGAGCCAATTTTCAGAAATTCCCGCCACTTAAATCTGCCCCCTTATAATCCAGAGTGATACTAAGGCCAATATGGCAGAAGCTGTGCTCGTTGCCAAAAAATGTGGAGCTCGGAAAAGCCGCCTTTTAACAAAAAGACTCTCCGCAGTGGCAAAGAAGAATCCTAAAACAGCAACTTTGACTCCCGCGAAACCCAAAGCCCAGAGTATTCCTAAAAAACCATCACCACCTGTGATCAACCCGCTAGGCCATATAATCTGAGTCAATAAAATAAGCAGCAAGAGTTGTTTGACCTGCTCAGAAAAATTCAACAGCGCCAGTGAAGGTCCAGTGTATTCCAGCAACATGCCTTCATGAATCATGGTTAATTCCAAATGAGTATCTGGATTGTCCATTGGGATTCGTCCCATCTCCGCAACGCTAACCATTCCCAAGGTTATTAAGGCTAATATGCGTGGGATGAAAATGGGTGATACGTTCAGCAAGCTGGCCGCCATCCCTTGTAGGGATGTTGTCTCAGTTATAAACGCTAAGACGATTAGCCCTAAAAGCAAAGCAGGCTCAGTCATTAATCCCACAAAAAGCTCTCTACTCGATCCCATCCCCCCGAACGTTCCTGCTCCTTCTAACCCCGCAAGTGTCAAAAACAAGCGTACAAGACCAAGACTTGCCCCGAATAAAAACAGATCCCCCCATCCGCTTAATGGCGCCCAGCCCCAAGCATTGGGAATAACGAGTGCGGCCATTAATGTGGCAGCAAAAGCAACTCGAGGCGTCAAAAGAAAGATCCAGGAGGCATGTTCCGAGATTAATTCCTCCTTCTTCATCATTTTCCTTAAGTCACGGTATGGTTGAAGGATTGAAGGACCCTGTCGCATTTGCCAAAACGCTTTACTTTTTTTAATAAAACCTTGAAGAAGTGGTGCGACAACTAAAATCAAGGCTAAATGTCCAAGTCCCATCAACAGACGGGTTAAAACAGCATATAGTTCGTCCATCTCTTCTCCTCCTAACGTCCTATAATTAAAACGACGATGACCGTGATCAATAGGTAGCCTAAATAAAGATGAATGCTCCCCTCTTGCAGTTTACGGATTTGGGTTGCCAACCAAACTAGTCCACGTATTAAAGGTCGATATAAGAAATCCTCAAAAACTTCCTTAATTCTCCCTTCGTACCTCAAAGAACGCAGACTGTAACGGGTTCCACCGAAATCACCCTCCACATGCCGTCGCGAACCTAACACTTTAGCAAAAAGGACTCGAATGGGATTTGTTAATCCTCCAGCAGTATATTGCATACTTGGAGTCAATGGAGCACCACAATTCCAAGTTGCCGTAACTCTACGAAGGCCTCGTTTACTAAGGAGAACTACGATCACCGTCAGAAAAATTAGCAGGACTAGATAGCTTGAGGACAGGTTAAGCGGTGTCCCAAGGGCTAACCGTATGCGTTCAACATCACTGGTTCTCAAAACCGAAAGCGGCAAGTTCAACAAGGCTAAGGTAGCTGAAGGCCAAAGCACACTTAAAACCGCTAACCCGCAAATTAATAATGGAGCAAGGACCTGAACAAAGTGTGCTTCTGTAGCCCTTTCTGTCACTGAGGAACGGGCTTGTCCAAGGAAAGAGACTCCAAACCATTTCACAAACGTGGCAATAGATAATCCTCCAACCAAGGCCAGAACACCAATAGCTAATGGCAAGACAACTTTACTCCAGCCATTTGTAAGGTTCAGGGTATTCGTCCACAAGGATTGGAAAAGGATCAATTCTCCCCAGAACCCACCGAGCGGGGGTAACGCTGTGATACCTAATATTCCTATAAGGGCTCCAAGAGCTGTTTTGGGCATCCGCTTGAGCAACCCACCTAAACGCTCCAAGTTCCGAGTATGCGTTGCCTGAATGATATTTCCGGCTTCCATAAAAAGTAACGACTTTAAAAGCATATGTTGCAAAGTATGCCAAAAGAAAGCGACAAGGGCTAAATCCATGGCCCAATCATTATTCCAGGATCTTGCCAGAAAAGCGCTTCCTAATGCAATTCCCAGAATACCTACATTTTCTATCGTGGAAAAAGCAAGTAATTTCTTAAGATCTGACTGAACTGAGGCAGAGAGTATCCCTACGAAGGCAGATAGTGCTCCGACCAGCAAAAATAGCCATCCCCACCAGACAGGTCCAGGTCCTAGCGTTAACCAGACTAATCTTAAAAAGAGATAGAGAGCAACTTTAACCATGACTCCTGACATTAGTGAAGATACAGGACTTGGTGCAGCCGAATGGGCATGAGGTAACCAAATATGAAAGGGAACAAAACCTGCTTTTGTACCTAAACCAATGAAGAACGCAAGAAAAACTAAATTAAGTTGGATTGTGGTAAGTGTGGGAGCCCCACTCGCCCATACCTCAAAAGCAAAACTGCCAGTCTTCGTATATAAAAACAAGGTCGCGGCAGTAAGGAAGACCGTTGCAACATGAGTCATTACCAGATATATGTAAGCAGACCTTCGGTTTTGATGATCTTCGTTTTCATACAGAACTAAAAAGAATGAGAAAAGGGACATCATTTCCCATGTCAGCAAAAAGGAAAAGCCGTCATCCGCAAGCAATACGCCAAACATGCTACCAAGAAACAAAAACCAATTTACATAAAAAGGCCAAAGACTTTTCTTCTTTTCTTCATATTCCTTTAAGTATCCTAGTGCGTATAGGGATGAGAAACCTTGACCCAAGAGCAGAATGAAAAGGAAGAACATCGTCAGTCCATCTACTTTCCAAGAGAGCCAACGCTCCGCTCCTTCTCCTGTAAAGAACTTCAATCCTGTTTGAACCCAATCCCCACTTCGGGACGTCACAAAACCCCAGACCAGTCCTGCTCCAGCCAATACGATACATAAGCTCATTAATAATTGACGAACGGATTGGCTCTCCTTATTTGCCATTAATGCTTACCCCCTGATTACCTATTATGAATTAATGTCATCTAGTCCTTCCATCCACTCAAATAAACGAACGGATGGCCATTTAATCATAAGCAATAACACCCTAAATATCAAATAGCAAGAAGCCTCTTTTTGTTCACTAATCAGCAAATATCGCCATAATTCAGAGTATTTCTACCAGAAATCCATGTCGTTGCAATTTCTATATAAAATACAATATACATTTTTGTTACCATAAAAAAATGATATTACTAAATAATTAACGTATATATCACCAAGGTTATCACCTGTAAGTATTACAGAACCGCCTCTGCGGACAAGATATTGTAATAAACACAGTCTTCAATACCATGTATCCACTCATAAATTCCCTCTTCTATAAAAATTATTGATAAAAACTTTGATAATATGTTTCTTTACTTTAACTTTATTTGATTTGTTTTTCCTAATTGAACACGAAGTCAGTGACTAGTTTCCTTCAGATTTAAGTAAGTACTTTCCTGACAATCACTCAGGTAATAAGCACTATTTCCAAGAACATCCAACAGACATGCTGAATAGAATACATTAAGAACCCGCCCAATCTTATAATTATCAAAAGCGAAGGGGTGAAGTAAATGATTATAGCATCATTGGTAGTTATTATTATTTTATTGTTAATCATCGTTTGGGAACTATGGGAATTACTCCAGAAACCCGTTCACCCACCTATCCCACCACCAAAGCCACCAAGACCATGCCTGTAGTAGCCTTTGACGGTTTTAGCCTAGGTAATTTACCTAGGCTAAAATAATTCCTGAACAAAATATTTTAAGAATATGATAGTTATACTTATTCACTGCACCTAATGCAAGATGGAACAACTTTCATTAGGCGTTATCATACCATATATTGGTATAGGAGATCAAAGTACTAACGAAAGGAGTGAAGGTGCAATGCATCTTTTTGATCATATACGCTGCTACCCTTATCCGATATATGTTTACTATTATCCTATCTCTCCATGTTATTGTCTCTACTATCGCCAACAGAAAGAGGTAATCCACGAACAGCAACAGGTTCCAATGTACAATGGTCACGAACACGGAAAAGGCTAAACTACTCGACGTCTCTGAAAAAGAGGCGTCTTTATTTTTCAAGGATAGCGAAAAAGCCCCCCTCTCAGAATGCTCTTAAAAACACTGAACTAAGTTTGATTTCTAGGCCACTGCAGAACTATCATTACAATTTTACCCAGCACTATGAAACTATACCTTTATCCCCTGCAGCCTGTAACACTGGTCTATTATCACTCATAATCTAACCCCAAGGAAGTGAATGAAATTGTTATTACGTTGTCCCAACTGCCAAAATAAATCGCCTAGAACAAGTATTCCACGCATTAACGATTAGAGTTTTGGCATGATATTTTGTTCAATGAAAAAGAGCCTTTCGGCTCTTAATCTACATATTGTTTCAATAGACATTTTTCACTGCCCATTTTATCACAGTATTTGAAAATTTTTCTGCCAACAATAACTTCGACGTAACATTCACTACACTTATATACAGTTTTTAAAATAATATCCTTATCCTTTTCGTCTCTGATCTCTTTCCAAACTTCAATTAGGACGTCTTTATCTAATAGTTCGCAATGCATCTTTATCCCTCCCTTCTACCTCATCACTTCGGTAAAAGGAAAGACTTTCCTGCATTTTAAATTGTGTCATCCTGGCATATCCTGTCGAATCATCTAATCTTCTATTGCAATCGAGCTAAATTATAACACACTAATTCGGTCCCTCATGAGATTTGTATCTATGTAATGTTTCTCATCCTTATTTATCTTGGATTCTTGGACGCAATATTCTGAGCTACTTTTGCAATGCTTTCAAAAGCAATTCGAATTCTTTAACAACAACCAGAAATTCTTTCGGCAATTTCCTTTGATAGGCTATCATCTATAAAGGTGGTAGCGGGGTCACAGGAAGGGCTTTCAACATCGGAAACAGTGGAAAGTTTTATTAAATAATAGCACTCTTCCCGTAACATATGATCTGGTATTAATGGGTCAATGATTAGACGGTTTTGTTCACGTAGTCCACTAGAAGACCAAAGTTCTGTAAGACAACTATAAGAAGAAAAAAACCTTCCTTGACAGAGAACAGTTCATCGCTGTCATGGAGTTTTTCGTGTGTGAAGATTTCTTTAAGAAATTCATAAGAAATTCACAACTCATTCACAGCAAAATCGTATTGATTTTTTATAATTTGAGACATAAAACAAGGTTGGAGTTAAACATATTCTAAAGTTAATCTTAGGGAGGAATCATGATGAACAAGAAAAATTGGATTGTAGGGCTCTCTATAGCTAGCGTGATTGCGCTTTCAGGTACAGTAATCGCCATGAACACTGGGGCAGTTGTCACCCAATCAGTCGGACAAACTCCTGGTATATCACTCGCCGTTTATAAAACTTCCAATCCAGAAACAACAGCTACTACGAACGGAAATAGCACAGCTAATAATAGTCCGACAACGAATATACAATCTGCAAATACATCCCCGTCTTCAGCCGACAATAATTCAAGTGACGTCACTACTCCAGGTTCTTATGGATATGGTGGAGGCTATGGCATGATGGGCGGCTATGGTGCTAATGGATACGGCGGAGGTTACGGTATGATGGGCAGTTACGGTGCTAACGGATACAGCGGAGGCTACGGTATGATGGGTGGCTATGGTGCTAATGGATACAGCGGAGGTTACGGTATGATGGGCGGCTATGGTGCTAATGGATACAGCGGAGGTTACGGTATGATGGGCGGCTATGGCTACGGCAATAGCAGTAGTTATAACCAAAATATTAAAGATGATAATAGTGCGGCAAAGGATATGGAGGCCTCCTTAACCAACGCCACAATCGACAAAAGTGCGAATACGATAACCTACACCGGCACAGATGTAAACATTGTTATGTATGGCGGGCCAGAAGAAGCTGATGGTAAATTCGTTATCGGCGGCTTAATAAACCCAACCTTAAAAATCCCTCAAGGAGCTAAAGTAACTATGGAGCTAATCAATGAGGATACCGGAATGCCTCATGGAGTCGAGTTAACAACCGCTCCCCCTCCATATTATTATATGGCGATGATGCAGGGAGGGGTTTACCCGGGCAGCTTTCTCCCAACAATTCCTGAAGCTTCAACTAATCAATATCCGTCTGCCCAGGTTTCGTTTACGACAAGTGATAGTGGTCAATTTTACTATATATGCCAATACCCAGGTCATGCTGCAAAAGGTATGTACGGGAAAATTATTATCGGTTAAAGAAAACTTTCTCTATCCCTTTTACTTTTAACACTTATGTTTGCTACAAATACTCTGGCAGCCTCAAGTGGACTATAACAAGACGCTGGACCTTACCATGTGATTATGCAGACCAGCCAGTAAACCTTATGGCCAATCAAGCAGCAACTTTCACTGTTATCATTAAAGACAAAGCTACCGGTAAACCGGTTACTGGGGCGGAAGTAATGATGAGCCCGGCAACGATGAGCAATAGAGGCAACATGGATAGCTCTGATAATAGCAACAGTATGGTCGGCATGGATATGTCCTCCAGCATAGATAAACAAGGTGCATCAGCTATGCTGGAACAATCTTCAATGGGTTCAATGGCTATGGATCCTGGCACATATATGATGGAAGGTATGTTTAACCAACCTGGACAATGGAATTATAGACTTAAGCGCGCTCGCGAAATCGAGTGCGCAAATCGGTTACAGATCATCATGTCAAATAATTTAAATAAAATTGCTGTTTTAGGGGATTATATGTATATCTCCTAATTTTTCAGGAGGACGTGCCATGCATGACACAAAGAAAAGCCAAATATTAAAAACCGTTATTATTGTAGCCTTGCTCGCCGCATGTTTAATTGGGGCCGGGGCCTATGGATTCTTTTACAATAATAATGGTGGTTCAACACCCCTTTCATCGACATCCAGCAACAGTGACTATACCAATGCTAAGAACCGTGTTGATACTCTTACGCAACAACTGAAATCAAGCCCCAATGATATCGGTTTGCAGCAGGATTTGGGAGATGCTTATTATGATTTAGGAACCGCAGCCCGAAAAAATGCTCCGAACGAAGCTAAAGAGGATTATAGTCAGGCAGTAAAAAATTATCAAGTTGTTCTCAAGAATAAACAAGACCTCAATGTCATAACGGATATGGCAACAGCTGCCTATTATAGCGACCAATTTGATATAGCGGAACAAAGTTACCAAAAGGCCTTAAGTATAAATCCAAATTTCACCCCCGCTTTGAATAATTATGGCGTATTTCTGTATGAGTATAAAAAGGACAACGCTTTAGCCATCCGGATGTGGCAAACTGCCCTGAACCAAGATCCCAATGGACCCAACTCTGCTCAACTTAAGGACCTGATTAAACAAGCTCAGAATCAATAAAATCTATTTGTAAGTCATCAACATTGAGAACCGAAGGCTTAAACCTATAATTTCTAAAAAACATAAAAAAGGGAACTAAGTGCAATACTTCAGTTCCCTTTTGCGTATTCTGTGATCTTATTTACCTTCCCATTCTTCCCTTAGAACCCATCATTGTTCTGACTCTAATCGCATGTTTCTGTTTATAAGTAATTATATATTAGGCCTTTTGGGTAATATTGATGAAAACATAGATATTGAATTGTAAAGGGTAGGAATATCTTGAAATGGAAAATGGTTTAAAGATTAATGATCAAAACAAAATGGGCTACCTTCAAATGAAGACAACCTCGCTCGCCCATTGTCGGATTTCATGATGATGGTTATACCTCCATCTGTTTCATTTATAGTCTCCTGGTTAGGTGCATTGGAATTAACATTGTCAGATTTCGTAATAATGGATATACCTTCATCTGTTTCATTCGCTTGCAGCTCACCTACGGCAGGTGTCGTCGAACCTTCAGAAGTATTTGTTTGCTCAGTTAAAATTTCTCCCGATGCCTTCTTGGTTTCAGCGCTCTTCCTCTGGTCTTCTGATATTACTTTAGATACGGGAATCGTTGTATTTTTAGCGCAAGCCACAGAGCCGAAAATGCTTAACGCCAAGGTAACACTAATTAGGAAAATCCATTTCTTCATAGTCCACCCCCTCTTCTAAAACTATAGCATTATCTTCAAGTTGGTTAGCTGGTTGGTTGATCCGGTAAATATAATATAATCTTAAGTTTTAAATTTCTAATGGATCAAATGTAAACGATTTGTAAAAGTTTCATTTTTTCGTTCCCTGTAATCTGAAACAGGAAGAGTGAATATAACCGAAGTACCCTTTCCTTCTGTACTTTCAGCCCATATGCTACCTCCATTCAATTCAACCAAATTCTTTGCAATCGATAATCCCAGCCCCGTACTTTTACCTTCGTTGTTCCGAGCTCTGTCTGAGCGATAAAACTTTTCAAAAATGTGAGGCAAATCTTCCTCAGCTATACCAATACCGTTATCACAAACAACTAATCGAACATTATAGATATCGTGTTCCGATTCAACAGAAATTTGACCCTCTTCCGTTGAATATTTGATAGCATTGCTAATGATATTAATCAACACTTGTTTTAAAGCAGATGGATCAGCTGTAACATAAAGCTGTGAGGTGACTTGATTTATCATTGATAGTTGCTTGTTTATAGCTAGATTGCTAAACTCAATCAAAACACCTTCAACCAGAGTGAATAAATGTAATCGTTCCTTATGCAGTTCTATTCCGCCGGACTGAAGCTTTGCCAAATCTAGAAAATCAGAAGTTAAACAAATCAGACGATTTGTTTCTTCCTGAATCAGAAGCATATACTCACGATGATTTTCAGGTTCAATTATTCCGTCGATAATTCCCTGAACAAATCCATTAATCGAGGTCAATGGCGTTCTGAGTTCATGGGAAACATCGGCAATTAACTCTCGTCTCATTTCTTCTGTTTTTTCTATCTTATCTTTCATATCCTTAAATGACTTGGAAAGCCTTCCAATTTCATCTTTGGATTCAGTTACCATGTGATCGACCATTTCGCCGGCTGCAATTTTTCGAGCTGTCGCATCCATTTCTTTGATTGGATTAGAGATTCTCCTGGAGTTTAAATAGATAAAAGGTATACTAACGATGATCATGGCAACGGCAACGCTCCAGATAATCAGATTCATATGGGCAATATTGTGATTGATGTTGCTGATGGGGCAGAGAAGGAGGATCGCCCCTTCTATTTTTTTGTTGATAGAAGGAATAAAATCGTTGCGCATCGTCCGAACTCTAGGCAGGGATTTGGAGAGGTCTTCCTTTGTAAATCCCTGCTGAATATCGCTACTACAGGTAATACCTACGCTCATGTCATGCCGGAAGTAAAGGTAGCAGCGGGCATAAACATAAACGGTCTACTAAAAAAGAATAAAAAAGTATCCTCCCAAAAAGAGAGGATACTAAGCGAAAAGCTAACTACAAAACGGTTGCATTATTTCACGGTTTTGCCTTATTTCAGTAAGGCTGAAACCCGCATGAATACTGGTCGGAGCGACACGATTTGAACGTGCGACCTCTACCACCCCAAGGTAGCGTGTTTCTCTTTTCGCAACTTTTATGAACCTCTATAAAACACCAATTTTTAATACCCTTAATCCAATGGAAATTTGTTTCGATAATTCAACTTTTAAAGTATATTTTAAAAGCTTAAAATATAGGAAAAACAAGTGGTAGGTATTTTGGTAGGTATCGATCAGAACTAATCCTCGTGATTTTTGCCTTCCTCTAGACCGATATTATAAGCACTTTCTAAACCGAAGCCTTCGATTAAATATATTAGTTTCTCGTAATTTAAAAATAATGCGCAATCAAGACCAAGGTGTTCCATTATTTTGCGCCCTAATTTTCTGATCTCTAATTCATACTCTTTTTGCTTCGGGCTATTATTGATATCATCGTAAACTCGATTAAAAATTCTTTCTGCTTCATTTTCAGACCTATCGTTCATTAAATCTTCCCTTTCCCACTTGCCGAAGAAGGGTAAAATTGGATATAATCAAGGTGCAAAATCATTCTTCTGTGGAAGTGTGTTTTTTTGTGAAGGAAGTTCGCGAACTCTGGGCAGGGTCGAGCGGGCTTCCTTATTTCTTATCCTCTTCGTTTTACTGGTTTCTTTTCAATGGCTGACTTTTGCCGCTCGGGCTTTTTGATTTGCTCAACCGCCATCCCATCTTCCCCGGCCAAAACTAAAAACTTTTCGCCATTGAGTTGAAATATCTCCCCTGGATTTAACCCCGACTCATCCAGGCCGGCCACCATACTGATCTTTCTTCGTTGCCACGTTTGGCCCTCATCATCACT
The DNA here is from genome assembly GCF_000224515.1 of Desulfosporosinus sp. OT. Lineage (GTDB taxonomy): Bacteria > Bacillota > Desulfitobacteriia > Desulfitobacteriales > Desulfitobacteriaceae > Desulfosporosinus. The sequence continues at coordinate 18,062 of NZ_AGAF01000142.1, forward strand.
GACCTTAACCTCGGTTTTGGCATCTTCGGGATTAGAGAATTCATTATCGAACGTTTCTTCCTTTGGTTTTAGATTTGTTCCCATTATTACCCCTCCAGCAGAACATTTGTTTGCCCATCCATAATAGCTATGATAGGACTCTATTCAGATTTTGGCAAGGAGTAATTTGTCGATAACTAATTAATTATTTCAATAGATCTTTCACGCCGACACCTAACGCATTCGCAATCATGGCCACTGTTTTTACCTTAGGTCGCTGATCTCCCTCCTCAATAGCCGAGATATATCCCTTACTTAACCTGGCCGCTTTGGCTAGGTCATTTTGTGTCCATCCCCTCTCCTTGCGAAGCTGCACAATCCTTTTGCCTATCATTCTGTCATTCCCTTGATGCTACCTATAAGTCTATACTTAAAGCCATGTCGAATTCAGTCATAAAAACTCCCGTAAAAAGTACATAGTTTACGATAAATATATTAATAAATCGACAAACAATTGATATGTTATCGCATATATTAGTGGTTACCGTCTACTTTTCAGAGGAAATGTTCCCTGATTGCCGAAAGTAGACTTCGGTGATGAGAGTGTATCAGAGCAAAAATAGACTTGAAGACGTAATGCACAAAAGAGGCATGACACAAAGGGAACTGTCTCAATTAACTGGCATCCCTCAATGCGACATAAGCAAAATAATTAATGATAGAAAAGCCATCTATCTTACTACCGCTCAAAAGATCGCAAAAGCCCTTGGAAGTAAGGTAGATTACATATGGCCTTATTATTGAGATAAAAGAAGGGTTTTTTAAATGCTATATGGAATAAATTGCCTTGTGGTGATAATATGAATCGTTTACGCGAAGCAATGAAAGAGAGAGGAATAACCCAGAAAGAGCTTCAAGAACTGACTGGTATCCGTCAAAATGTAATAAGCCGAATCATAAATGAAAAAGTGAAAACAAGTATTTCCCTTGAAACAGCTAGGAAGTTCTCAAAAGCCTTAAATAAGCCCATCGAATATCTCTTCCCTGAATAATCAGGGAATTTTTTTATATGGAAATAGTCCTTGTGAGTAATATTATACCTTGCAAGGCATATATCTTTAACAGGTAATTTGTGACACAAGCAAACCACATACAGACCCCACTTGAGACACAGGAGGTGCACAAATGAGTGACATATTAGTCCTAAGGGCAAGGCTCCGCAAGCGTGACAAAGATATCCAGCAAGCCGTAAGCAATCTCAAGCTAGAAGAAGGTGAAATGGCTGACATGGTTAGGGATGGATTCAGGAAGGTTTTAATTGAAATGGGTGCATTGGGAAAGCCGGTAGCTCCCATCACCCCCAATGCAGCAAGGCTTGTTGCTCGAGAGCTGATGCTCAATCTTAGGGAATGGCGCTGATAACTGTGGCAAAGCAACAAAACGTCATCGAAGAAGTCCGTGACCAACTCAAATACCTATTCCTCCATCGAAAAGGAAACGATGTCCACGCAGCCATCCAAGACGTGATAAATGCCCTCTATAGCAAAGACGAAATGAAACCGCTCATCAAGCAAAAGTCAAAGCAAGGTGATGTCTGGAAATTCTTATTAACCCTTCCTCCTGGTACTGGATTCTCAGAGTTCAAAAAGAAAACCCCCTTGTTCGCTGATGCTACCGGCGGATCCGTCGTTATCGAAAAGCGCGGAAAAATTGTTAGCATGGAGGTCATGGCTGAAGAACTAAAGAAAAACTACCCATTCAGCTTATTTGATCCAGAGAAATACGACGATATGTATCTGCCCCTGCCGTTGGGGATGTCGGCAAAGGGTTTAATCGTCAGAGATTTAACGGAATATCCTCACTTCTTCACGGGTGGAGAAACAAACTTCGGCAAGTCCAACGAGCTTCATGTATTCGCGAATTCCATCCTACTTTATCGCCCTGACACTTTTATGATCATAATAGATCCAAAGAGTACGGAGTTTGCTTACCTCGAAGGAAGGGCCCTAGTAGTGGATGAAATGAAAGATGTCGGGCAACTCCTAGAGAAGCTCAACGAAGAGCTAGATAAGCGTAAAAAGATGCTTAAAGCCGCCAATTGTGTGAAGATCCAGAAGTATTTAGCGAAGGGTTACGAGATGGAGTTTATCGTACTGATCGTTGATGAGTGGGCAGATCTCCCGGAGGATGTACAAGATGACTTATGGAGATTGTTGCGTATGGGTAGATTCATTGGGATCCATGTCATAGCAGCCACCCAAAGACCATCAAGCAAGACGTTTGAGAAGTTCGGGGACATGAAGGCTATGTTTTATGGCCGGTTAAGCTTCGTTGTTGCCGATGTGATTAATAGTCGCATGATAATTGACTCTGATGAAGCTGCCTATCTCCCTGCCATTAAAGGCAGGGCAATCTATAAGTGTGGCCTCGAGACTATTGAAATGCAAACCTTATTCCTAGATCCTGAAGATGCGGTAAAGCTGTATAAAGGAAAAGCGTCATGTAAGGTGGTGAATCCCATTGCAATTAACGAACCACGCAAAATGCTCCCACCGAGATAAAGAGCTGTTTAGATTGTTGGAATCACAAGGGGCCCTTGATACAGATCAGATCCAGCTCTTACTCTTTAAGGATAACGTCCTCCACACTACCAGGAGAAGGCTCAAAAAGCTTGTTGATGTCAAAAAGATAAAGCGTGATCGCATTTCTATTAACGAGCCATACTTCTACTACCTCGACAAAAAGCCTGGGCAAATAGAGCATGTTTTAGGAGTTTCGTGGATTTACACGTGGGTATGCACATCACTATCAAATACAATGCAGCTACACAGTTTTGAACGTGAAGTGGTCCACAAAACTCTTCGCCCAGATGCACTTATATGCGTTAAAAGTCTATGGTCAAACTCATTTTCCTTTTTCTATGGAGAATTTAATATTGTAGAGAGTGGCCACGACTTTGCCGAGAAAGTAAAACGATATAATGATTTCTACAGTTCGGGTGAATACTTGAAAATGTGGTGGGTACCACTAGCTCAGAGATTCCCTATTATCAGGGTTGTTACTACCGGAAGGATTGACTCTCTCTTAAAAAAGATTACAAAAGAAAATGTTAATAACCTTGAATTCCAAGTATTTAGCCTAGAACAAGTTAAGGAGGAATGCTTACATGGGAGCAGCAGCAGTTGCGGCCTTCGGGCCTAGTTCCCCCGGGTTTGTGATCATTGTTCTGGTGATGTTAGGCGTCGGATCATGGTTGGCTGAAATGATTACAAGTTCTGTAGGTAAGGGACAGATTTCAGCTATGATCAGAACCGGTTCACTCATTGCGGCTATAATCTCTGTAGTCACTGTGGCGTGGAAGCTCTTAAGCCTATTTTTTAACTTTACCCAAGGAAAGCTATAACCATGGGCAAATGGGTAGCAGATCTAATGCTTATCGGCATTGTTGGTTTTGTAGGTTATGTACTATGTATAGCAGTCGAGAGGAAGACGATTGGGCAGTTGATAATCCTTGTATGTATTCTTTTGGCGGCCAATAAGACTATTGTTGATTTAAAGCCTGTTATCGATAAGCTGTATGAAGCAAAGCAAGAATTTGATGATATTCAAGAGTTTAAAGATCAGATTGGTAATTCACCTATTTTAAATTGGGCACCAGGGACAGGATTAATTAAGGATCAACAGGAGTGGGCTAAGTGAAAATTTTAATAATCTCTCCCATCCCCACTCCTTGTCCCTCGGACTCCCTTAATCCTCTCCCCCTTACCCTCTCTTTCCGAAAATTTTTCCTTGATTTTAGCTAGATTTAGCTTGTACATTGGTCCATCTACAGACCAAGTTACGGACCATACAAAGGACCAAGTGAGGGACCATTGCAAAACTTATCGCAAAACCATTAATCCTGTCGAAATGCAGGAAAACTCACGAAAACCCTTGAACTAAGCGAAGTAAAGTAAAATGAAAAAGGAGTTGTTCGTATGTTTAAAAAATTATTAATCGCAGTTGTGATACTCGCGGTAATTGGGGTTATCGCTTCTGGCAATAAAGGAACTGCGCCTGCATCATCTAACGTTCCTCCTGTTGCCCCAAAAATACTTACCATTCAAGATGTCGCAAGTCAGAATAATCTATCCATCGGGCAGCTCGATAAGGTTTATCGTCTCGATTTAAAGTACAAAAACAGCGATGGAAGCTATATGGTAATAAACTTTCAAAGCGTAAAAGCTATGAAGCAATTTAAAGATTTTAATAATATTATTTATATTGACAACGTTCTTCCCTTAAAAGAGACACGCGAAATGTTCGATAAAACAGGATTCTTTGTCGTTTATGATGAAAATGGTAAGGATAGTTCTGACGTTAATGTTACTACAGGTAGATCTGATAGTGGGGGAACCGGTATAGTTCTATATAATGATAAAGTTGATTTAACAAAATGCAAGTATCTATCCTTTGGTCCTGTAGATGGAGCAAGCAGTCAACAAATACTCTTTCAAATACAATAGAGCCAAGAAGTCGAAAGCCCTCGTCCTTAACGGTCTGGGCTTTCGCTTTGTCCCCCTTTCGCTATGAAACGAGTCGCAAAACCGTTAATAATGTCACATGGCAGGGATGTCTCTGATAATATCGAATTTATTAAAGTCTTTATTCTAAAGGAAAATCAAGGGAAAAGGAGTGAACTTTATGAGGTCTTTCTGGAAAATGAAACTCACCGGCATATTCATTGCACTATTACTTGCGATAAGTGGATGCTCAAGCAATGCCGTACCAACAACTAGCACCGCATCGGCAGCAGAACAACACCAGACTCAAACGCAGGATCAACAAACCGCGACATCGAATGACACTGCCCCGACTACAGTGGTTCCTGGCCAAAAACTTAAAGTATCCTATATTGACGTTGGCCAAGCTGATTCTATCCTAATCCAGATCCCCAACGGGAAAAATGTCCTAATTGATGCGGGCAACAACGGAGATGCTAACGCAATTACTTCCTACCTCAAAAAACAGGACGTAAGCAAGCTAGACATAGTCATCGCCACGCATCCGCATGAGGACCACATTGGATCAATGGATACACAAATTAAAACCTTTGATATTGGCCAAGTAATTATGCCTAAAAAGGATTCCACCACACAGACTTATAAGGACCTAATCACTGCGATCCAGAACAAAGGCTTAAAGATCACTGAAGCGAAAGCAGGGTTGGAACTTGACCTTGGATCCGAGGTTAACGCGCTTTTATTAGCCCCGAATTCAGCAAACTATGAGGATGTTAATAATTACAGTGCAGTTTTAAAGCTTTCTTATGGCACTAATACCTTCCTTTTCGAAGGCGATGCTCAAGAACAATCCGAAAACGAGATGATTAATGCCGGATATAATCTTAAATCTGATGTCCTAAAAGTTGGACATCATGGTAGCAATACCTCAAGTACAACTGCTTTCTTGACCAAGGTTCAACCTAAGTATGCTGTTATCTCCGTCGGCAAGGGTAATAGCTATGGCCACCCGGCAAACGTTACCATGGATAGTCTTACGAACATCGGTGCTAAAGTTTATCGGGCAGATCTTTCTGGCACCATTGTTGCGGAATCCGATGGAACTAATATTACGATTAATACTATCGCTACAGAAGTTCAGCCCCGGGCACCAACTCCAACTGTAAGTCAATCAGTTGCACCAGTATCAGTTGCCCCCGCTCCTGCTCAAGCAACAGCTTCTACCAACTCAACAGTAAAGTCGACGCCCACCCCAACCTCTTCAACAGGACTTGTGTGCATTATGTATATAATACAAAAACCAAGAAATTCCATCTTCCTTCATGTTCACATCTGCCAACTACAAATAAGGCCGATACGAAGTCTACTAGAGAAGCTATGATTAATGAAGGTTATTCACCTTGTAAATTTTGCAATCCATAAGGGGGTACCAGTAATGAATGGAATAATTGATCGTTTCGAAGGAGATTATGCAGTTGTCGAATTCGATGGGAGGCAAATGAAGGATATTCCTAAGAGTAAAATTGCAATTGGAGCCAAAGCGGGTGATGTCATTGTTTTGGTTGATGGTAAATACCAGGTTGATCAGGTGGAAACTCAGCGAAGAAAGGCCGAAATCACTAAGTTAACGGAAAATATGTGGGAATAATGAGCAGCCCCCAGCAAGGCTGGGGGCTTTTTCGTATGAAAGGATGATTTTATGCACGATTCATTCGAATTCACGAACCTCCTCCTCTTATTCGTTTTCTGGGTCCTTGGTCTTACCATCGTTTACTTTGTGATAAAAACCGCTGTCCGGAATGGTGTGCGCGAGGCGAATGTGGGATTGTTCGAGTCGGTAAGAGCGATTGAGGATTCAGTTTATGAGTTGAAGAAAGCAAGTGAATAGATAGGAAACTCCCAACCTCTGGCTGGGACCACCGCGTCTGCACCGATAAATTTATAAATGTTGTCGGATAACATTATGTAAGTTTTTTTGAATATCATTGTATTTCGGAAATATCACTTTGTATTAGGAGTATAGGAAATGCAAATAAACAAAATAGGTAATAAGAAAGAATTATTGATTTTGGCAGGAGTTGCATCGGGAATTATTTTCATTTTTATACCTTTAATTATTAACGAAACGTATAAAGTTAATAGAGGATATGTAACAATCTGGGATGCTTCAGACGTACTAATTTTTTATGGTTCTTTATTAACTTTTTTTGGAACAGTTGCATTAGGGATATCATCTATTGTTCAATCTAATCGAGCCAATGAAATTAACAGCAGGCTTAGTCAACTTGAGCAAGAAAGGTTTAAAAATGATTTACAGCCCTTCGTTATTGTAAGTGATTGGAAATTAGAGGCAACGAGACTATTAGAAATAATACAAGCACCTCAAAAGTTATATATTCAAGTTGGTATAATAAAACTCGAACACAACGAAGTAAGTCTATGTTTATCTTTATTTTTCACCAATACAAGTAATTCTTTTGCTACAGTGTATTATTCGAATGCTAAGGTTTATAAAAAAGACACATATATTCAGGATTGGTACAATTCCACTTCAAATCAGCCAAATCCTAATTTATATCTCAAAAGTGGAGAAACCGGAGAAATTGTTTTTTATTGTACAGAGGAAGAAATGGTTACTTTCAGAGGGACAAATATCAAATTTGGGTTAATATTATCCAATAGATTTAGTGAGAATTATAAAGAAACTTTAGACATTATTATTCCTCATCTAGGGAAAACTCATGACGCCTGGTATGTGACCCTAAATCCGCAAAATTATCTAATTCAGAAATGCAATGAATTTTGAATGTATTCAAGGAGCCGACGTCCTGTTGGCCTCTTTTTAATTGGGTCGCGCGATCTTACGCAATAGCGTATTCTCAAAATCCGAGAGAATATGAATGTAGTAACCAGACCTTTGGAATTTTAGTGAAGTGATGGTGAAATTGCCAATTTGGAGGAATTAAGTGTGCATGATGATTTGTTACGTGAGTCACTTGAACTATTGAAGTTAGAACTTGAACGTGGAAGAATTCACATACCAAACGATATGGAATTAATTAACTCTCTAACAAGGGTAAGGTATGGATCTGATGGTAAGGTAGATCCGTCAACTGTTGACAGTCGAGTACGCGCTATAGCTATAGGAGTAATGGGTTTGAAACAGCAAGATGCTTTATTATCTATACCTTTAAAAGAATCACAAGAGCAATACTTTGCTCTATTAGATAGGTTTTTCGGGATACCATATGAGCAAATGAAGAAAAACAGACTTGATCCCTACAGGGTCGCTTCGCATATGGCGTCTATACAGAAGTATGTAAGAGCATTTACTTTAGATCTTGAGGAATTTGAAGATGGAATTAAAGAATTTTGGAATTATTACTCTCCGGTAGTCAATGCACACATTAGACAGTTAAGTGGAATTAAATCTGTATTTGGAGGAGACATTTTTCCGTCATACCTACAGAACATTGGTTGTTCCACAGGCTTATATGTCGACACCATAATTTTACCAGACCCAATATTGAGAACTCTTAGTTTCTTTAATACAATGACCCCAGAGAAAGCAGTTTTTTATTTAGTTAAGCACGCATTAAATGCGATGAATTATAAGAGTTTGGCTCTGGCAGATGTTGAAAAACCTATAATTGTGGTAAATGCCGATAACTCACTTATTGACCCCGAAGAGTTTGATCTACTAAACAGAGTATCAACAGACAATGTTCTCTCCCACTTGAACAAAATTTTTGGAACTTCTTTTTGTTCCGAAGATATGGATAGTTTCCTAACGGGAGTCGTTACGATTGAGGATTTAAAGACATTAGTAAAGGAGCCAGGAAGAATCCTCTTCGATGTAGAGTGGAGGAACCTTAGTTTAGAAGAAAGAATCCTTAAATGGCAAATTCAGGCTGAGCCTTTTTTAGCATTAAATGATTTAGCGACAATGCCATTGGGCCTTCAGTTAAAGTTCAATGCTATAGGTCGTATGAGACAAATGAATGATGTAGTATTAAGGGCTGGAGGCCTAAACTCATCACCTTTGATTGATGCCCCTACTTCCTGGGAGTATCTGGTTTGGAAGTATGAGTATGATTCTAAGCAAGCTAGGGATCAACAAGCTGATGTTAAAGGCTTTATGATATCACAAGTGCTTACATCTACTAATTTTCCTTTGATAGGTAAGGTAAGTGACGAGGCAATTATCAAGTTACGGAAAGAAAATGCCCTCTCTGAACTTCGTGATACTATTTCTAAAGGTATTGAAGAGATTAGTATATCAGATGAAGATGTTTTTAAAGAAGTCACTGAACACGTGGTTCATAACATTAAAGATGCCTTAGATAATCACAAAAAACAAGTTAAAGATCTAACAGCCCGGAAGAAGAAGTTCTTTGGATTAGATATCATACCATTAATTGTTTCAGGTGGATTATCACTGGCTGCGACCTCAACTTCTAATCCAATAATAACTACAGCATCCTCTATATCCGCTTTAGTACTTGGAGCACCCTCTGTTAAAGAAGTGATAACCAACGGAAGAACGATCATCAAAGATAACAGTAAGTTGAAGAAATCTCCTGTCGGAATTTTAGTAAGACACTTTGATGAATAGGGGGCGCAACTTCGTCTATCTAATTAGAAATTTATGATGTGATAATTAATCGTCCCCTCTTTTAAACGGTACGCGAAAACTTGACGTAATCTCTATTATTTTCTTCTCTCTAGAATTAGGCAATTTAACTTCGCTAAAGACCCCCTTACCAAACTTTAAAAGAGCGGTAGCATATCATTCGTGAGTTACTTGGTAAAAGAAAGCACGAATAAGTATATGCTTTTAGCCCAAAAACTAAGACTGAGTTTTAGTTCCAAAATAAAAGCTCCACCGTTACCGATGAGAGAGATTCAAGCAGCATTATCCATAACTGTTTCAGTTGGAGTATCATAATTACTTATTAAAAGCTCCTTGTAAGTTGTACCCTTATCGGATTTACAAATAGAGTATCTTACCTTTACCTCTTCAATGTTAAACCCGGCATATAATCTTCTCGTTTCCGGATGATCATTAATACTAAGTAGAAATTTGCCTTTAATTCCAGAGAGACAATCTCTTAATCTGATGTGATCTTCATCTCCAAACGGCCTGCTCCCCTGGCTACGGTAATCGGTAAGATTATAGTATGGGGGATCACAATAGAAAAACGTTGAACTCCGATCATAACTTTTTATGACTTCTCCGTAATCTCTGTTTTCAATGACTGTGTTAATCAATCTTTCTCTCTAACCAAATTAGCTTCTTCATTCACTCTCTCTAATACCCTGGGTGGCCTCTTTAATGGCGTAATCATAAAGGTCTTCATTCGAGCCCCGAAGCTGAAATGCAATAAGTAATAGAATCGGACGGCCCTATCCACTTCGGTCATCATCAATGGATTCGTTTTCCTAAAGCCTTGAAATAGTTCTCTTGATATCAAGAGGCAATTTGTTCTTTCAATGAATTCAACAGAATTGTTCTTTATGATTTTAAAGAAGTTGACCAGCTCCTGGTTTATGTCATTATATACTTCAACCGCAGAAGGAGCCTTTTCAAATAGAACCCAGCCAGCGCCGCCAAAAGGTTCACAATAACATATATGCTTTGGAATCATGCTTACTATTGTTTTTCTTAATCTAAATTTCCCGCCCATCCATTTGATTGGACTATTCAAGTTATCCACCCCTATCTCGCCAATAGGCAGAACACACGTTCTGTTATAGGGTAATTTAGGGGAAAAGAAAAGGCCTCCTCAGTTGTTGGTGAAAGTCGTTGTCTAGTCATCAATTTTTAATAATATTATCTCCAATAATTTAATTATTTGCATTATCCTCTGAGGCTCCGTATTTAACAACAATTTACGCAAATCTACAAGCAATTCCTTTACTGCTCCAGCAATTATTACAATAGTAAACGTTACACCCATTAATTCAATTGTTGTTGCTAATGCCTCTTTCACAGTAGTTATTAGTTTGAATTCTACGGATGTAAACTGTACCCACACGGGGACAGACACGGCCAAGAAAATACTGGAGGAAAAGAATGACGGAAGTTTTCTCTGGTCTGATTCCTTTTTAAGAATTTCAATCAAGCTTTTAACTTTTTCTTTGGAAATCAACTTGTTTTCTTTCAGCCAGTTCTTTAACAAGTTTATTTGATGCTTCTCAATTTCACTTGTTTTCCATACGAATCCTTTTGGCCGAATATTATAACGTTTTTCAATTACTAGTTTTGATCTGGAATTCAACCACAGAGTCGCTCCTGCAAATATAGCAATTGAGATAGCAATGGGAAGCATGTTATACAAGCTAGGCTGATAAATAGTAAGTCTAAATAAAAAAAGAAATACACAAATCGCAAAGATGATAAATGAAATGCGAAATAAATAAAACTGTATTTTTACGTGAGTAAAAATGAGACTAAATGCACTTATTTTAGTTTTATAATACTCAATTAAATCTTCAATCAAATAGACTTCCTCCTACAACCTATGATCTCAAATTTCCTTACGAATTAAGATGAAACTTGTCTACAAAGTTAAAAGCCACCACCACAACGGAGACTCAGCGTTCTTTAACCAGCTCTAGGATCGAGACTCCAAGGGCAGCCACTAATCGTACAAGTATAAATATTTGAGATTTTTCAGACCAGCTTCAATCCGATACAGATGGGTAGCCTCCATGCCAACAATAGCGGCTAACTTCGCCCTAGATAGTTTACGTTCTTTTCGATAGTTGGTTATGTTTTTTCCGAGGTTTTGGTTGGGCAAGAGCATTGGGATCACTCCCCTTAAGTCCAATTATTGCACATGGCTTGAGTAAAGCATGTCATATTTAGTCGATGAGTACATAAAAAGGCCCCCATCGTCGATGAGGGATATTGGGTGATACTGTCCATGAACAGCTTAATTAAGCGTGATATAAATTGTGCTCGTATTATTCCAGAGGTTACATCTTACAAAGAAACCACTTGCAGGTCCCGATTTCATACTTGATCTCAAAAGGTCGCAGCTCTCCCTTGATCTCACTCTGGCATCAGAAGATAAGCATACGATTGCCGGCGAGTTTCTCTTCGGTGACTGATACTACCTGCTCGATCTTGAGTTCTTTGTCGTTGAGTTTGAGGCGGATTGGATGGGGTGTGCCGTCTAGTTCGAAGTGGGCTAGGACGGAGATAGGGGGGCATTAGCAGTTTCATTTGGGGTCGTTAATTATTTCTCACGTTGATATCTAGGCTTATAAGATTAAAAAATAGGGTCAAATCTTAGATCTGATTTCCTTACTCTTGAGAACAAACTAGTGTTATAAATTAGATCATATCTAATTAAAACTGCTTTTACTAAGTCAATGAACCATCCTGGCGCATTTGGAGCAATAAAGATATTTTCTACTAAAATATCAAGGTCAACGTCAATCGCAAGACCACCTTGAACAATTATATTTTTAGGATCATTCAAAATATCATTGGCTTCCGAATATTGAAGAAGTGTTCGGATCAATCTTATTTCCCTTTCATGTTCAAAGCTTTTTCTTTTATGACAAAACGCTTCCATAACATTATTATCATTAAATCCATCTTTTGAATAATCAATATATTTTATTTCATGTATATGAAGAATATAGTCCCTGTCATTCTTTATAGATCTTGCCAATCTACCTAATGACGTTTGAACTGTTAAGCCTTCGTTTGATTTCAGATATAAATTCCACATAGCAGCGGATTCATAATCATTAGCATGCCAGCAATTTATGTATACATATTCTTTAAATTTCTTATTTACTCTTTCCAGTTCAATCAATAAATCACTTGTTATGCCAGGAATTGACTTTCTACTTTCAATGTTCTTTATGGGGTAAGATCCTTCAAAGGGGTCGTCTGTGAATGAGTCTGCACGTGCCAAAAACAACTTCTCAGAATCCATCAAGGAAATAAACTTTGTGAAGTCCAGATATCTCCAAACTTTTTGATTGTTGTCATATTTCCCTATATTAAAATTAATGGTCATTACTTTTTCCTCTCCGAACTAATAAAGTATTTACATACTCAAAACTCATTATATCAATCATCTCACAACTCTCTTGCGAAGTAAGGGGAATCTTGTCTCGCGAAAATAAAAAGGCCCCTACATCATTGAGGGCCTTAGTGCATTTGCTGAGCTGGATGATCAGAAATATGCTTTAAAAATCCGGTATCGGTTCTGAGACCACTAATTTTAGCTTGCATTATATTTAGAAAAGATTGTCCTTGGTTAATAAGCTTAAAATCTATAATATTAAAATTAATAATATAAATTCTGCGGGAGAAGTCTTCTTTGGAAATGTGTAGTTTCTTTACAAGCCCTGATCCAGCATTCCAGCCTTTACCTGATAATCCGAAATAAGAAAAAATAACTCCTAGCTTACATGTAGTCTGTAATAAAGAATAAAATTTACCAACCCAGGTAACACCTATTGTCTTGTTGTAATTTTTACATTCACCCAAAAAGACATCTCCTAGAATATCAATGTAATTTTTAAATTCTTTACCCCTAAAGCTAAGTTCAATAATTTGATCGATTTCATTTGTACTTGTACGGAGATTTCTTTGAACCTTGAATATACTAGACGTTTCTAGTAAAAATGAAACAATATCCTCTAGTGCCTTGCCTTTTACCCTCTGTCCAACCTCTTTTTTACTATTCACTGCAATAAGATTCTCAAGCAACGTGTTGTATTGCTTCTTCTCATCTTGAGAAAGCCTTGTGATTTCATTAAACATTTTCTCTTTGTCTTCAAGGTATTCGAGTAAATATTGCTTTGAATTCATTTCGCCGGCCATAAATCTTATCACCTATCAATCAGCAATCATCTTATAGATTACTATAGAATTATTCAATGGATCTAATTTAACTCCGCAACATTCGCAGTCCAATTCTTCTGGTATTTTCCCAAAAGTTTCATAAATTGGTCCTTTGAATTGGCTGCATTCATGACAATATACCTCATAATTTATTTCTAGTATTCCTTGCTCTTTTAGCATGTCAAGGACTTTATATGCCTGTGTTTGCGATATTCCCAATTTTCTAATAAGCACTCCCGGATACACTAATTCCCCCTTGTTATACCTTTGAATAAGCTCTATAAATTTAGCTGAATTTCCTTTAGATAATATCTGGCTGCTTGTCAAGCTCATCTTTAAGCTGAATAAGGTATTTTGTAACATTATCCATCCTCTCCAATTCTTTAAGAACTCCCGTATACTGAAGCAAGGTATATTCCTCCTTATAATAATTATGCTGAAATTTAACTACTATCTCCCTAGTCTTTACCTTATTCTTCCAGCATAACGAAATCCACGGTAAATCGGATGTTTCCTCTGTATTTGTAATGAAGTCAATTAAGAGCTGTTTAATCACAGGGTTTTTTTGAAATTCGTCTTCGTGCTCTTTCATGAGTTCTTTTATTTCTCCAAGTAGCGGCAAAACATAATCCTTGCTACTTTCTAGTGTTACCATACCGCCATTCTTTAAATTCATGCGCTTTGCACTCACTGTTAAATCAGGTAATTTAGATTTATCTACATACTCTAGTATCGGCTGCAAATTAAAGTTTTGAAGATTCATCCCTAAATTAACCTCTACCCAGGTTGTAGCTAGTTTTATCTTGTCTTGATAAAATGTTTTTCCGTTATTATAATATGTGTTAATTCGATCAAATCGAACCTCTAGCACAGGTAAATCTTTATGTATGACAACTAAAACAGGATATTTAAGTTTAGTTTGCGTTCCGGTACCAGGAAGATATCCCTTATATTTTAAGTTAAATTTCAGACAAATTTTCACATCATCTTCATAAAGGGTAGGAGTCTCAAACTTAGGTAGCGCTACGCTATCTGGATCGATCGATTGAAGAATGTCAAATACATCAATATCTTTCACATAAGAAATTATTGCTCCGTTTGCTATTAACTTTTCTAAGTTTTCACGGTTAAATCCAGAATGGTTAAATAAAACAGCAAGCTTGTATGGGCGAATGAACTCCCATTCTTCAATGAACTTTACTGCCTCCTTGTGTTCTTCCATACTCTTAGAGAGTCGTGTTTCAATTGTCGTACTTTCCTCTTTTTGCTCTGGCTCACTAATAATTATGCCCTTTTCTTCCAGTTTCTTCGCTATTATCTCTCTTATATATTTTGGGTAAGAATTGGTCACAGTTTGTGCAACATAATCTTTGTACAACTCATACTCCACCTAAATAACCCCCAACCCATTAATGCTTTTTGTAAAATTAGCTAACTAACTTCTACAAGAGCAATGCAAAACCCTGCGTAATATAGAATTTTCTTTTATTTGTCAAGTTCTTTTGAATTTTTCATACATTACGACATATAATTACATAAATCTCAATCTTTTTCAATATATACAATAGGGCATAACACAAAAAAGACCCCCTCACTAGGAGGGGGATTCAGTGTGAGGCGCGCCATCGACAAGTATCAATCTTAATTTTTCACTTGTCATTTAATTCGTAATCATTTATTAGAAGTTCATCTATTAGTCTATTAATGGCCATTAATGAAAGATACTTTTCTTTTTTAAAACTTATTATCATTGCATTACCAAACCATAAGATTATACAAATAGCAAATAAAGAACAAAAAAGTTTACTGAAAGATTTAATAGCAGTTTCAAGAGTCATAAATGAAAAATACCTAACTAGAAAGGCATTCCATAATGGTAAAATAATTAAAGCCACACCAGGTAATGCAAGTAAAAACGTTGGTTTTGAGTTAACTTCTTCCCTTAGTAAGATCTTTTGTATATGCTCAAGATCGTTACGTGTTATGTTGCACGATACTAGATAAGTTTTTAGTCCTACTAATCTCAGTTGAGAAAGAGTAACACCTTTTGGGAGTTTGTTTATCATTCTTCTTTTAATAAAAAATACACTTAAGAAAAGTATTAAAGAAAACCCAATATAACCAAAATAGTGCCAATACAAATTGGGGTAGTAATACATTATCTCTAGAGCTTTCAATGAAAATACTATTGTAAGGCCTAATAAAAAACGAACTAATATCTTTATTTTACGACTAAATACTAAGGACGCTATAGACAATTTGTTGTTACAAAATTCAATCAACTCATCGACCGTGAATACCGACTTATTCAAATTTCTCCCCCTATATAGTTTCCTCGACTTATTGATGATCTGTCAGGTAACTGCCATTGGTACAAGATAACTTAATCATCTCACAGCTTTCTTGCGAAATAAGGGGAAACTTGTCCGCAATATAAAAAAAGACCCATACCGCAATAGTAAGCGCCTCAGCGTATTCCAACCAACTCATCTATCGTAACCCCAAGTCCCGCAGCTAACCTTGCAATTGTATTGATCTGGGGAACTTTTCGTCCAGTTTCTATGTCACTTAGGTACCTAGGAGGAATTCCAGAGATGACGGCTAACTCTACTTGAGTAAGCTGACACTAGAGCATTGGGATTGCTCCTCTTTTGTCCTTAATTATGGCATATGTTTGACAAAATGTATCGTAAGGGGTCGAGGTAAATTAAAAGACTCTCATCGTTTCCTGTGAGAGTCGTAAATGAGCTAGGACGGAGATGGGGTTGAGAGGATTTTCATGGTGATGCTCCCTTATTAAATTTCTAGCTTATTAATAACCGTCGTTTGTCTATCTACTATTTGATCCTTTCTTGTCAGTTTCTGTACGTTTTCCGGCTACTTCGGAACTACTGAACCGATGTATGAAATAACTCTTTCGCTGAACAGACCACAGATTGCCCCAATAATAAATCCACCCGTAAAGTCCTCCACTGTGAACGATTTCTTTGTCTGAGGAGACCTTGCTGTAATAAAAGCAAAAATAATTGCGAGTAACATACTACCAAAAAGATTAGTCCAGAATTCTTTGGAAAGCCATGCAACTGGTGAAATAAACGTATTTTTTACACCAAACCCGACCAAGGCCCCGAGCGCTGATCCTAAAGGTACTGAAAATGGAGAAGAATAAAATGTTAATGTATCTCCAACCGAATGATTTCCCATTACCTGTATCTCTTCATCAAGGTACGAAACATTAAATTGACAATCATAGCTTCTTTGTCGATAAATATGAGGAGCTCTGTATCTAAAAGTAAACGATATAGTTTCACCAGGTTGCAACGTAATTGAATTTAATTTAAGCTTGTTCTCAGGTACAACAACTTTATCCGATATTTTTGTTAAGACTCGCTTTAATTTATCCTTATTAACTAAAAATGACTTAAGCAAAAATGATTCTTCGGTTTCGTTTGCCATTACGACAAGCTCAAGTCTTTCAACATCATCCCATTCATTAATTCTTGTAGCTTCTATTGCCCAATAGGGTATAGGATCATCCTTACTGATCTTAACTTTAAAAGGTAATATCGGTACAAAAATAGAAATTTCCTGAAACATCTTAAATAGGTCTCTAATAAGGACTTCAGTACGTCCCATTTTTTTCTTGGACTCTCTTTCAAGCGCCTCAGCAATCTGCTCTTCCATCTCTTTTAGTAGCTTCATCTTCTGATTCTGTAATTTATCAAATTCAGTACTACTAGGAAGCTCTTTTCTATTAAGTGGAATCCCAGGAATCAACAGGGGTTTAACTGCAATCTCAGAAAGTGCTTTATTTCCGATATTTGTTACTTCAAATACCACCGAATATTGTTCACTCCCAAAAAGAGTTCTCGGAAACCTTAAAGATACCTTTATCTTATCATTCATGCCTTTTCCCCCGTATGGATTGCAAAATTTAACGTAATACGAACTTATTCCGCTCAATGTGAGAATGTGAGAGTGTCTTAATTATCTCACAACTCCCTCGCGAAGTATGGGGAAACCTGTCCGAAAAACAAAAAGGACCTCACAATAAATAGTAAGGACCTCATCGCATTCCAACTAACATTCCTGCCAAAACACTGATTCTGCTGCCAACTATGCAAGCCATCTTAAGCACGTTAAAGTCTCGATGTGTATTATAATATAACTCAACTTTCGCATAGCGAAAGTTACCTCTAACCCGGTATGTATCTAGGTTAGGACAAAATATTCTTGTCTATTGACAGAAAAACACCTTTCCAATTGGTAAAATGGAAGTGACCAAACAACCATTAAATCCAAACCAGAAAGGTGCGTATCTAAATGTTACAACACAACTCTCTGTCTGAACAGCGTCCAAATCAACTTTCTTTAATTTTTTCTTCTCTTAAGTTAAGTCAACTTCTTCGAACAACAGGAATTCGCAAATCCTATGGTATCTCAAGCTTCGCTGTCTTCCAAATCATATTTCAGCTAGTTTTCCAAGGCCGTAATTTGTACCGCTTATTGGAAGGCGCCCGAGCAGAGTCTCTTCCAGGTAAAGACGTCGTTTATCGGTTTCTTAATGAATCCCGTTATAACTGGAGACGTTTCTATCAGTTACTCAGTCTCAAGGTTGTTGGGCGGTTTGAAAAACTCACCTCCGCACAGCGTATCCGTGTTTTTATCGTCGATGATTCAGTCATGGGACGAGAAAGGAGTAAGAAGGTTGAACTCTTAGCCCGGATCTTTGACCATGTTTCTGGTCGCTTTATCCGCGGCTATAGCTTACTCACGTTGGGTTGGTCTGATGGCTACAGCTTTGCACCCATAGATTTCACGTTGATGAGTTCGGCTAAGGTTAAAAACCGTCTTTGTGAAATGCGTGAGGACTTGGACAAACGATCCATTGGTTATAAGCGTCGCATGGAAGCGATGAATCCTAAACCGGATGCCGTCGTCCAAATGCTAGAACGAGCTCTCAATGCGGGATTCTCGGCGGATTACGTTCTGATGGATAGTTGGTTTACCCATGCCCCACTTCTACAAAAACTGATGGATAAGGGACTTCACACCATTGGGATGGTAAAAGAGCTTAAACAACGTTATTGTTTTGAGGGGAATGCATTAAGTCTAAGTGAGCTTTATGCTAAAATCCCTAAAAACCCTAAAGCAGAAATTATGGGCTCAGTTCGTGTTCAAACCTTAACAGGGTTATTTCTTAAGATTGTCTTTGTCCAGAATCGGAACAACCGCAGAGATTGGTTGGCGATTCTAACGACAGATATTGCCTTAGATAATGCTGAGATTATTAGGATTTATGGGATGCGTTGGAGTATCGAGACCTTTTTCAAAGTGGCTAAATCACGCTTAAAACTGGGCACTGAATTCCAAGGACGGTCATTTGATATGATGATTAGCCATACGACAATCGTCTTTACGCGTTATCTTATCCTTGAATGGGAACGTAGACAAAACAACGATGAACGCTCACTGGGAGGATTGTTTTACCTTTTTGCAGATGAAGTAAACGATTTAGACTTAAAAACAACGTTACGCCAATTGATGGCATTTGTACTCGATCTACTACCTAACAAACCTAAGAACAGAGAATCGCTTAGTCAACTACTCAACTGGATTAGTGATTTGCCCAGTTATATCAAGGCTTTATTCGCACAACTGGGGTGCGAAAGTTGAGAAAATAATAAATAGCAAACGTAAAAAAGCCCCGAACCATTACGGCTCGGGGCTTTCGCTATGCTCATATTTAGCTTACTGGCAGAGTAACGACCGGCTGCACAGCCTCCTGCACAACAGCTGTGATCTTTGCTGTGAGATCGTTCACGGCCTGGGTCTTGGCTTGCTCACCTACTTGATTTAAGGTGTCGCTTACAACATCGACAATAGACTTAGGTTCAGACGTGGCCGCCACTGCGGCGTCAAGAGCAACAACAGGAGCATCTTGTACATTTTCGACTACAGGCACATCTTCGGATTTCCCCTTAGCCAACTCCCACTCTGTCCGGGCTTGTTTCAGGGCTGAATTAGTGAATGTTTCCCATTGCTCATCAGTAAGATCAATGTTGAGGTTAGACGCTAAATCCTTCGCGGCCTCAATGGCCTTTGCAAACTTAGCTTTCCCTTTGATTGCGAGTCCTGGAGCTATCTCCTCGATGTGGTTGACGGCGTCGAGGGCAAATTCTTTTGCAGACTCGACCTGATTAGCCGTGAATTTTTGATTGATGTATTTGATTAGGTAGCCCCCTACCCCCGTTACAACAGCAGTTAAGATACCGGAGAAGACTGTAATTAATTGAGCTTCCATATTTATCATTCCTTTCATCTAAGTTAATGAGCGCCTAACCCCGTCCGTCAGCACTCTGCCCTATCACACCCTATATACGCGCGATCAGGTTCCTCTTATTGTAAACCAGTCCGGGACAGTCAAGGGTTTACAGTGTAGCTGCAACTTTTTTGAGCGTATCCTTTGCTTTGTCACCGGAAAGCCATACTTCGCCCGGCAGCTTTAACTCTGGACCACCAATGTTAATAATCTTCTTAGCCTTCTTCACGTCAACATGAACGCTCGGCCCTCCATTTCGGCAAAACATTGCGCATCCTCCATTTTCATTAGCTACGACGAGGGCCCCCGAAAAGTCTGCGGGCGTATAATACACTACACATACATCAAACACATCGCTTACCTCCTGTTGTTCATTTCTTAATATGGCTTGCTCAAAATTATCATAGGACCATTTCCCTTCCATCAATGCGGGCACCTTACTGTAGGTGCATCCAGGACAATCCGTATAAGTCACCTGTCCGTGCGGATAGACGTTATCGAGTGTTAGTCCATGCTCGCTCATTAGACTATTCACAAGGCTAACTAGCGCGTAAAACTGTGCAAGTGGCATAGGGTATTTTGTGAAATCCCCAGCTAAACCAATCCCGATAGAGTTCCTATTCCACCACTGATATCCTTTCTGTGAGTATGGAGGCCTATCACTTAAGGTATGAGCCCCTTGAATATTAAGAGGTCTTCCGACCCGGACTGTTCCGTCTGCTTCAATCCCATAATCGTATTCCGGATAGTCAAGGCCTTCGGGGTTCCATCTCTGCAGAATAGAGACTTCAGGTGGAAGGCCATCGCCCATGTGATGGATTACAATGGATTGGATTGTTCGATTATATGGAGTGGACATAAGTACCTCCTTAGGTAAAGTTTCAGGCAAACAAAAAAGGCCATAACCACTTGCCTTGTCAAAGCCTTTGTCCTCAATGTCTTTGCAGTTTTCGCGGATAAATGTTCGCGCTTCTTCGGGTGGTAATCTCGCCAATCCATGCTCTTTTCGCCACTGAATATAACAGGCAAGCATTCCACAAGCTGTTGGTGCCGCAAAACTGGTTCCATCGACCGACCATGTATACCCATCATCCCTTTGGACGTAGATCCCTGATGGGGCTACAGCATCCAGCATGGCGCCCTCATTACTGTATCCCGCGACGCTGTCGCCTTTCCTGGTGGCTGCACCTATAGCAATGGTAAATGGATAGGCTGCAGGATAACTAATCTTGTCCTCGTAATCATCATTACCCGATGCGCATATGAGAGGGATGCCTAACTCTTCATACCGCAGATAATCGGGAGTTTCCTTTCCATATAACCCTGCTAGGCTAACATTGATGAGGTCAATCTCGTCTTTATGAGCTTTTATCCACTCAAATACGTTGTCTTTGTTACGTGTGTTGTCAAGCATTAATACCTTGGCATCCGGTGCAAACTCATGGGCTACCTGTCCAACGTTTGAAGCATGGCCAATCTCGGTCTGATCGCCTAAGACATCGGTGTAATATGCTTTCATGTTGTTCCTGGCCATACCTTCGTTGTCTAATAGGACGATGGTCACACCCTTGCCTGTATAACCTTTGTTATGCCAAACATCAACGCCAGTGAGCTTGCGAACTTCGTTGTTTTCTTTAAGCATTCACAGATCCACCTCCTCATTTTCCGTCTCCTTTATCCTGGAGTTGTGTCAATATTTTCTTTAGAGACCCCGGTAAGGGGACACCAAGTATCCCCAGGTTCTCCGCTATGGACCACCCTTCCCGGCCTACGTAGAAATAAACAGCCATCGTACGAAAAATTGGCTCGTTATTACCTACTAAGCGATCTAATACGACGGCTAAGGATACAACCGCAAGTATAATCCCTTTTCGGATGCCTCCCCAAAACATGGTTTCACTGTTTACCTTTTTGTTTTTGATGGCACCCAATAACCCAAATACGTAATCTAAGATCATGCAATATACGAGCGCCTGTAATCCCCTATCCCACCCACCCAGACATGCGCTCACGATCGTTCCAGCTGCAGCTATTACGGTGCTAAAACTAAACTCTCTCGTATTCACGCTTTCGCCATCCTTTCGTGCTACCTATATTTAATCTAAGTGGAGTACCTTCATTGCTTGTCCTGTCCTTCTAGGCTATGCGGTTACAGTCCGTAGCGTTCTAAGCTTTTTCGGCATTGATATCGGTGCATAAAAATAACGCCCTCATCTAAGGCGTTTCATTTTGAAAATCGCAAGCGCTTGCCAATTTGAAATCGTGCACTAGAGAAACTTCACTCACATCTTGCGTCGGTCTATTGCGTAATACCTAATTCTAATTTAATTTGTGCTAAATACCTTTCAGGCACTTCTTCAATCGTACTCAATCCTTTACTGACCCTCAATGCCCATAATTTAACCATTCTTTAACGCCTCCAATTCTGTACTTAGTCGTTCAACCTCTCCCATCAAGTAAACAACAGTGTCCGCTACAGTTTCGACATCTTCCTTTGTGGGACCAACTTCGTTTTTTGCAATTTGCTTATTTTCATAGAACCACTTAGGAGTTACAGAGTACCCTGTTTCAGTGATTTTTATGTTGAAATCATTGGGATCTGCTCCTTGTTGTATTAGTTCTTGCTCTACCTGCTCAAGTGTAATTACTTCTTCCATCGATTACTCCCCCCATATTTTATTGATATCAGCATGTAGCCATGAAGAATCCGAAGCACATTTGGCATGGATTCGAACATAGTATTCTCCTGTCAACGCGGAAACATCTAAAGCCAAAATTCCAGTAAGGCCCAACGAACTTTGCATTGCATCATATACAGACGCTGAACCAGCGGGATTAGAACTTACAATAAGATAAAATGTGGGATTTCCTACCGCCGAGTATCTTGTAACGGCTACGTCAGCTTTCAATGTTGTTATGTTGGATAGATCAACCTTTACAGGAGTAACATATGCCCGTTCCCCATTTACAGCTTCTAAATGTAAGTGGTCAGTCTCTTTCGACTGCACGCCTGTGCCAGTACTATAGCCTGTACCCCAGACTAAATTTTCGATACCATGATTATATAGTATTGGGTTATTTGGGTTTATCAAAGTAAGCTCCCCGTTGTTTACAAAGATGGTTTGCCCATCTACAGTTACATGCCCTGCGATTGATTCTGTGGCTTTCGTTGCCAAATGCTCGACCACTTTAGCTTCTACCGTAGTACCGTCATTCATATTTACATTCGCTGCCTTAGTTACAGGAAAATAATTATCAAAACTCCCATCGGCCTTTTTACGCCTCATTTGAAAATTTTTATCAGCCATGATTCCCCTCCTCTAAATTTCTTGGTACCACCAATCACCGGCATTTAACGTAGGCTCCGTAGAGCTTGGAATAATATTTAACCCTGCCCCGGCTCCGATGTCATTCTCAAACGCAGAAAGTTTTGTTGGCATGTCCGTGATCTGAGATTTAGTGTGAGTGTGAGTACTTGCCGCCTTA
>NZ_AGAF01000141.1 GCF_000224515.1 Desulfosporosinus sp. OT
AGATAAATACTTGATGGGTAAAAGCGTGATTAAATAGGGAGACTTCGCTTTAGCACCGCTCATCCAGGCGCTCGTGGACCAAACTAGTTGTTCAATCGCCTAATGAATGAGGGCGGTGTTCCCGCCAAATTCGCCATCCTTGGCTCAGTTGGCGGCTTCGCACGTCGTGTGCTCAGCCCCGCTTATGCATGTCGCGCTTTCGCAAAGTTTGGTAACCACTCGCTTGAAGGATTCGCTAACGCTAAAGCGAAGTCTCTGGCTGGGTTGCTAGAACCAAGATGATAGGGAGACTTCGCTTTAGCACCGCTCATCCAGGCGCTTGTGGAGCAGTGCACCTGTCCTTGGGCTTTCTTCATCGCTAAGATGGGTCAACGTTTAGGAGAAATTGATGTAATAACTTTAATATAAAACTTAGGCCGCCTAGTTCAAACAGGTGGCCTAAGTTTTGTGTTGCATACCTTTGGTTTGGTAAATGAAATCCAAAACTTTATAAAAGGTTTACCGTATGGTATAATTTTATAGAAGGAAGAAACTGGAATAGGAGGGCGAGCCCATGAGTGAACCTGCCTTTAGTCAGACGGAGTATTACAATTATACCGACTATTTGTCTTGGGCAAATGGGAAACGTTGCGAGTTGATTGAGGGCATTTCTATTGACATGACTCCAGCTTCTTCGCGTATGCACCAAAAGGTCTTAGGGGATCTCTACAACCAGTTCTACAACTTTTTGAAGGATAAACCTTGTGAAGTTTACATTGCCCCTTTCGATGTGCGGTTACCTAGCTCAGGTGAGCAAGATGAGACTACCAGTACCGTCGTACAACCTGATCTGGTGGTGGTTTGTGATCCCAATAAACTGGATGACCGAGGGTGCAAAGGCGCTCCGGACTTGATTATTGAGGTATTATCGCCAGAGACGGCAAAAAAAGATCTTTCGGCAAAATTGCAACTTTATGAGAGAGTCGGCGTATCTCAATACTGGGTAGTGCACCCGCTGGATAAAACGGTTATGGTTTTTTTTCTAGATGAGCGGGATCAGTACAGCAAGCCAAGTGTTTTTGGTGAAGGAGAGCAAATGAGGGTCGAGTTGCTTAATGAATTAGTAATTGATTTTTCCACTGTTTTTAAATGATACTGCTTAGTGGATCTGCATTATGGTCTGAATATCCTCGGAGTACGTTAATATAACTAATAATTTTAAGAAGTCTTTCAAAAAACAGAGCTCAGGTGGCACATAAAATCCTTTACTGCAACATAAGTTGTGGCAAGGGGGTAAGGATGTGTTTGATCTAACCACGGGAATGAGTTATGCTTTTTTTGTCCTCTGTTTAGTACTGGGCTGGGGTGCTGCCGGAGCCCTTGATTTTGAAGGGATCTTGCGCCGTTCAACTTCTCGTGGGGGACGTCTTTTACTTCGTGTCGGTGTGGCTCTTGTTTTAGCCGAGGGATTTCGACTTTTTCTAAGCTTCGCGTTAGGTCCAGTGCTGGATATGTTTGTTAATCAAAGTATTAATGGTTTTAAGGCCTTTTAATATAATTGGCGGAAAGATATCGTTATTTTGATGAGGTGATAATTGGTTACCTACAACCTCTGGAATCTTCTATAAGGTTCCAGAGGTTTCTATGTTTGTTCTCAACTATTTTTGGTTGATAATACAAATAAGAGTGCTACAATGAATAAGACAACAATTAAAGGAGTTACTATGAAACGAACGTGGCATTTTTGGGTTGCCTTATGGGCGGCAAAGCTCATCACGGTGGCTCTGCGAGTTACTGGGAAAAAGGGGACAACCTTACCCGGAAAGATTGCGCATTGGCTTGATCCAGAGATCATGAGACATTTGAGTGTAGCGTATACGGAAGGAATTATAATGGTCACAGGGACCAATGGTAAAACGACGACTGCGAACCTATTGGCAAGTATTTTACGTGGGTCTGGAAAAGCTTTTGCGTTTAATCAAGCTGGGGCGAATCTTGTGACGGGTATTACGGGTGCTTTGATTCAGAATACTCGCTGGAGTGGGTCATCTCGAGCGAGGTTGGCGTTACTGGAAGTGGATGAAGCTACTGTGCCTAAACTTTGTGAACAGATTTCTCCCAGTTTAGCGATAATCACCAACTTCTTTCGTGATCAACTGGATCGCTACGGTGAGTTAGATACAACTGTCCGTTTGGTTAGAGAGTCTCTGCCTAAAGAAACCGTTCTTGTGCTCAATGCAGACGATCCTTTAGTTGCCCAGTTTGGAATGAACCATGCTGAAGTTGTTTATTATGGGGTGGAACGCACCCCGGATAGTGTGAGCGAGAGCCAGGAAACTCGGGAAGCGAGATTTTGTCCGTTATGCGGTACTGAACTCGATTATACGCTTTTTCACTACGGACAATTGGGAATTTATAATTGTTTGGGTTGTGGATTTCATCGCCCTGAGCCTAAAATACTGGCTCAAAACGTCCGTCCTCATGAAGGCTTACTGCTGTTTCAGGTTAAGGTAACTCCATTTGCTATAGCTCTCCAAGGGTACTATAATTTGTATAATGCCTTAGCAGCACTTACAGCGGCTCGCCAGCTCGGATTAAGCGACCATTTGATTGGAGAGGGGTTACGAGGGTTTATTCCTCAAGCTGGACGGATGGAACGTTTTTATTTGCCGGAAGGGGAGATCACCTTAACCCTCGTAAAAAATCCCACTGGGTTTGATCAAGTCATTCAGACTATGCTGGGCCTTGATAAACCTCTGCGAATTTTAATTGGGATCAATGACTTAGCTGCTGATGGCCGGGACATTTCCTGGCTGTGGGATGTCAATTTTGAACGATTAGGATTGCATGAGGCACGCATAGACCAAGTGATTTGTACAGGATTTCGTGCTGAGGACATAGCCTTGAGGCTTAAGTATGCTGGGGTTTCAGAAAGAAAGCTTATAATTGAGCATAATTTGACTGGAGCTCTTGATCTTTTGCAAAAGAATAGGGCGGTGGAAGAGGCCATCTTTATCTTGCCCACCTATACCTTACTTTTCCCGCTCCGTGAGATTCTGGAAGATCGCCAAAAGAATGCGGGATTGACTCATCTAAGGACCAAAGATCTTGAAGAGGGGGCAATTTAAGTGAATCTAAATATTTGTCACCTTTATCCAGATCTGCTCGACCTTTACGGAGACCGGGGTAACATTTTAGCGTTGGCTGCTCGCTGTCGCTGGCGGGGGATTGAGCCTGTAATTCAAAAAGCCTCTTTAGGTGAAGTCTTGGACTTTACGGGGATGGACATTCTATTTCTTGGTGGGGGTTCTGACCGTGAACAAGGTTTGCTGGTGCAGGATCTAATGCAGCGGGAAACGGAACTTCGAAGTGCTATAGAGAACGGACTTGTGGTTCTTGCCATTTGTGGTGGCTATCAGATGTTAGGGAAATTTTATCAGATGGCTGGTGGGGAAAAGATTCAAGGGTTAGGCATTTTAGATGTCTGGACCATCGCCGGAGCGAAGCGTTTAATTGGTAATGTTGTTGTAGAACTTGATGAACGAGTTCTTAAGGTTAACTCGAAATTCAGGACGTTGGTTGGGTTTGAGAATCACTCAGGTAAAACATATTTGGGTGAAGAGGTTATGCCTTTGGGTAAAGTCTTAGCTGGGAATGGAAATAATGGCGATGATAGTGCAGAAGGGGTACGCTACCGTAATGTCTTCGGAACGTATTTGCATGGTCCGCTTCTTCCAAAGAACCCACACTTTGCCGATTTATTGTTGGAACTGGCGATTCAAAGACGTAGAACTGGCACTCGTTTAGTGGAACTTGACGATCGTTTGGAAGAGTTGGCGCATGAGGCCATAGTAAAAAGGTTATTGAAGCAAGCATAATTTCAATTTGGCGGTTGGTTTAGTGAAAAAAACAGTATATCATGAGTGATATACTGTTATACTATCAATAGTGAACGATGCTTTCATTTAAATCTGCATTGAAAATAACCCTCTACCATTATTTACATGTTGAAAAAGACCCGTTTTTAGTGAGTTTAAGCTTATTTATCCTTCTAGTTCGTTGACACTTTTTTGCATTACTGTCTATAATAGAGTATAGCTTTGGCTAAATGACTTGGGGGTGCTAATGTGGCAGAAAGTAAGCGAATTATGATCAGTTTGCCGGAGAGTTTGCTTGCGGAGGTGGATGGGATCGTCACCGTGGAGAAACGCAATCGCAGCGAATTTATTCGAGAAGCTTTAAACAGCATCCTTCACGAACGCCGGAAAAAAGGAATCCACGAGCAGATGCGTAAAGGATACTTAGAAATGGCGCAACTGAATTTGTCTATAGCCAGGGAGTTGTTCTCAACTGAACAAGAAGTATTAGAGTATTATGAAGAAACGATGGTGGAGTGTCGGAGATGATGATAAAACGCGGGGAAATTTATTACGCAGAGCTTAACCCCGTTGTCGGATCAGAACAGGGAGGAACTCGTCCGGTTCTTGTGATTCAAAACGACATAGGGAATCAATTTAGCCCAACGACAATTATTGCCGCGATCACTTCACAAATTGCGAAAGCAAAGTTACCTACTCACGTGGAAGTGAGAGCTAAACGAAGTGGCCTAGAACGGGATTCTGTCATTCTGACCGAGCAGATTCGGACGATTGATAAAAGCCGCCTTAAGGAAAAAGTAGCGGTTTTGGATGAAGAAGTGATGCTTAGGGTAGACCAAGCCATTGAAATAAGTTTAGGGCTTGCGGATATTTAATATATAGCTTCAAGTGAGAGGGAGACAGCGTGGCGGAGACAAATACCGACGCTGTTTTTGTTTTTTCTACATAGGAGAGGAGATCTGAAGGGATGCTTAGAAAACCAGTGATCGGAGTCACAGCGGCCCATTGCTCAGAGGAATTAAAAACATTTCCAAGGCATTATTATGTGGAAAGCATTAGACAGGCGGGTGGAATCCCAGTTATTCTTCCGCCTGTTCGTGTAGAGGTAGAAGGCCATGACGTTTTAAATCTTCTTGATGGTTTGCTTTTAACAGGCGGAGGTGATATTTCTCCCATATATCTAAGAGAAGACCCACTCCGAGGAATTGGTGCCTGTTTTCCGGAACGGGACTGGAGCGAAATCTTGCTCACCCAGCTGTCCCTGCAACGAAATCTTCCGATTCTGGGGATTTGTCGAGGCATTCAGGTCTTGGCGGTCGCGGCTGGAGGAAGAATCTATCAAGACATTCCGACTCAATTTCCTAGGGCGCTGGAACATCGTCAAACTGCCCCACGCCAAAATGTATGGCACGATGTGGATATCGTAAAGGAATCTTTGCTTTATCGCCTTGTTGAAGAAACAAAAATTTCAGTTAACAGCCTCCATCATCAAGCGGTATTGGAAATTCCACAAGGATTTATCCAAAATGCTAGTGCGTCAGACGGCATTATTGAAGGAATTGAAATGCTGAGCACTAAGTTTTGTTTAGGAGTTCAGTGGCACCCAGAGAGCATGGAAGCACAAGCCCATTGCCAGGCTATATTTAATGGTTTTGTTGAAGCGTGTCTAGATGAAATTTAGGGAAGGCTAATTATAGTTCATTACATTTAGAGAGAACTCATGATAGGGTTCTCTCTAATGTAATGAGCATGATTTTCAGAAACATGGTAAAGGGGAGATGACAATGACAGAATCTGACCTCAGTCAACCTATGCTTTCTGTGCAAAATCTTTCTAAGAAATTTGGAAAGCACATAGCCGTCGACCAATTGAACTTTATGCTTCGGAGTGGGGAAGTTGTGGGTCTTCTGGGTCCTAACGGGGCGGGAAAAAGCACATTGATTAAATGTATTGTCGGTTTATTGCGGCCATCAGGTGGTGAGATACGCATCAATGGACATATCCGTGGCTCTCGATCGGCTAGGAAAACGAGTGCCTACGTTCCGGAAATTCCTCAGCTTTATGGTATGCTTTCAGTATGGCAACACCTTCAATTTATCGCCGGCGCATACGAGGTCGAGCAATGGGAGGAAAATGCCGAATCGTTATTAAAGATGTTTGAAATCTGGGACAAGAAAGATGAATTCGTAAAAACGCTTTCCAAAGGAATGCGTCAGAAGCTTTCACTTTGTTGTGGAGTGGTTTCCAATGCGCAGATGCTCTTTCTGGATGAACCCATGGTCGGATTGGATCCGAAGGCAATCAAATATTTAAAGGATCTGATTCATCAGTTGAAAGACGAAGGGAAAACGTTATTCATTAGCACGCATTTGCTCGATCCAATTGAGACCGTATGTAACAGGGTAATTGTGCTCAAGAAAGGGAGAATTATTGCCGAAGGTAGTCTGGAAGACTTGAGACATCAGTTGGGGGAAGAGCGCGCTTCCCTCGAGGAGGTTTTCCTTGGGGTGACAGCCGATGTCTGATTACTTGCTGATGCTAAGGTTTGATATCCGGAAGCTTGTCAATTATATTGTGGAAATTCGACGTACACCCAAAAAATTAATTAGTTATTTTTTGTTTGGGGCTTGGATCATCCTCGTTATGCTTCCTCAACGAATGAACAGAAAAAGCAACCACCTCGAGATCAACGAGACGATTGTCCAAGTTATTTTGGGTATTTTTGCTCTCTTGTTAGGGGCCCTTGTTTTCTTCACCCTTTATTCGGCACTTAAAAAGCTATCCTATACGTTTGGTATGGGAGATGTGAATTTGCTTTTTCCATCTCCGCTAGAACCTCAACGCATTTTGTTTTGGAGTATGTTAAAAAAGATTCCAATTTCCTTAGCGCGGTCTGTGCTGCCAGTGCTATTTCTTACCCCAACACTTTCGAATTTGGGGCTTCAGACCCAAGGTGTCTTTTTTGTCTATGTATCCTTTGTCTCCTTGGCGTTACTGTTACCTCCGCTGGCATTTTTAGTCTTTTTGCTTTCTGTACGGTACCAAAAGGGTAGGTGGACTGTTAGCGTTTTAACCTGCTCTCTGGTATGGCTGATTGGTAGTTGGTTTTGGCAGGTTAGAGGAGATTTTAGCATTCTAAATTTAATGACGGGATACCGGGGCGCAGGGGTGTGGCAATTTCCGGTTGTGGGCTGGATACTTCGGGTTGCTTATGCTGCTTTTTATGGGGCCAGTCTTGACACCTATATGGCTCTCTTGGGGATCGTCTTAACTTTGGGAATTGTGAATTTTACAGTTTTTGGATTAGCTAAAGACTATTATGAAGATGTCCTTGATCATGCAGCCAAAATTGAGGAAGCCCGTAGCCTTAAAAGGAGCGGTCGACGTCCGCAACTTTCCGATGCCTTTGCCAAGCTTCGTAGGGAAAGGCAGGTCGTGGTTCAGGGTACGTATGCCGAAAGCAAGTCCTTTCTATTTAAACAAATCGTCAATTACCGTTCAACGGGGTTTAATGAGTATTTCGGTTATTTGACTCCGCTGGTGTTACTGGCTGGTGTAGCCATTGGTTATATGGTTAGCCAGAGGGGGAACGATCCCACAGGGTGGCTTTTTACGTTTAATGGAGTTATCGCGTACTTTCTACTTCTTACCAGCACGACCAGCCCTGTTAGCTCAGAATTAGCGCTACCGTATATATACGTCCTCCCAGGAACATTTTATAAAAAGATACTAGCACTTAATTTTTTACCAATGGTACGATTTGCAATCAATGTCTTGTTACTTAACCTGAGCTACACCTTAATGGCTAAGGGCGACGAAAAGGTATGGGTGACAGCCATTGCACTTTCCCTGATTGTGATTTCTGTATATTTCGAACTGGGGAACTCTGTGATCTTAGGTAATGTTCTTCTCCCTTCATCATTGGATCGCAAGATATTCTATCCCTTACTGATCTTCGTACAAGTCGTGGTCATTATAATTCCAGCAGGCCTTGTCGGAGGTGGCCTCTACTGGATCTTGCGGAGTGAAGTTGCCTTGGAGTTGGGAATCATTTTGGCAAACGTTGGGGTCGGCTTACTGCTCTTAGAATTCTCGGACAAATTGTTTGCTTATATCGAAATGAAGGAGTTTAGTGATTCATAGAAGTTGGTGAGAAAGTCGAAAAGAAGTCACGATGTATAATTACAAAACGAAAACACCTGCCGTCCATAGCAGGTGTTTTCTCCATTTTTGGTGTCGCGCCAATCGGCGCGCTCTCAATGTCAGCTCATTTGTAGTTTAGAACATGTGTGACTTTTTGTCAACCCAGGAATGCTTGGCGATGTGTAAGATAGAGAGACGTTGAGATAATGCAGTTATAAACATCATAATAGTATATATATCATAGAATAGCGTCAGTTTTTTATGTATACAGTATTATTTATAATTAGATAGAGGAATTATTAGACTTAAGGCAGAATTACTAAAGAATCAATGATTAATTTTAAATTAATTAAAAAGGAAAAACAGTAAAAAAAAGGAAGGAGAACCCGCTTGATTCAATTAGAAGGGTTAAATAAACATTTTGGTCACTTGCATGTCCTCAAAGAGATTAATCTGACGGTAAAGTCGGGGGAAAAATTGGTCGTCATTGGCCCTAGTGGATCAGGCAAGAGTACATTGATTCGGTGCATGAACCTTCTGGAAAAGCCTAGCTCTGGTAAAGTGACAGTTGATGGAGTGGAAATTACGGCCCATAAGGCGATGGTGGCTAAAGTTCGTCAGTCGGTGGCTATGGTTTTCCAACAATTTAATCTCTATCCACACAAAACGGTCCTAGAGAATTTAACCCTAGCGCCTATGTTAATTAAAGGAGTTCCTAAGGAGGAAGCAACAGAGGCCGGAATGGTTTATCTTGATCGGGTAGGATTGAAGGCCAAAGCAGACGTGTATCCGTCGCAACTTTCCGGAGGGCAACAACAACGTGTAGCCATTGCTCGAGCCTTGGCTATGCGGCCTAAAATCATGCTCTTTGATGAACCGACATCGGCTTTAGATCCAGAAATGATCCAGGAAGTCCTTGATGTAATGGTTGATCTGGCCCATGAGGGAATTACAATGGTAGTTGTCACACATGAAATGGGTTTTGCCAAAACAGTTGCTGATCGCGTTATCTTTATGGACGACGGACAAATTGTGGAAGAGAATACTCCAGAGAGCTTTTTTGCCAACCCGACTCATGAGCGTACCAAGTCGTTTTTAAGTAGAATTTTACGCTAATTTTACTCAGCCTCACCCATAGACGGGACTTACTTTAAGTTTCAATAGAGAAAGTGCAGTTTGTCTGCAACTAGATTAGAGGGGGATTCAAGAATGAAGAAAGCTGGAATCGTTTTAACAAGTTTATTATTAATGGTTGGTTTGGTAACAGGATGTGGAGCGACTGCCTCCACGGCTCCAGGCAGTGACAGTGCTGTAGCTGCTGATGTCAAGGCCATCCAAGACCGGGGGGTTCTTAAAGTTGGGGTTAAAGTTGATGTTCCAAAGTTCGGATATAAAGACCCTAAGACAGGACAAGTCGATGGATTCGAAATTGATTTAGCAAAGGCTATGGCCAAGAAGATTATCGGGACCGAAAAAATCGAGACCACGGCTGTAACAGCAAAAACACGGGGACCTGTTTTAGATAGCGGGGACGTTGATATGGATATATCTACATTTACCATTAACGAAGAGCGTAAGAAGAGTTATAACTTCTCTGATCCGTATTTTACCGATGGTGTAAGATTGTTGGTTAAAAAGAATGCAGGAATTAAAACTTTAAAAGATTTAAACGGGAAAAAGATTGGTGTAGCCCAAAGCGCTACCAGTAAGAAAGCCGTACAAGCTGAAGCAGATAAGGTGGGAGCCAAAGTCAGTTTCTTGGAGTTCGGAACTTATCCTGAAATTAAAACAGCACTGGATTCTGGCCGGGTAGATTGTTTCTCCGTAGATGGCTCTATTCTCTTTGGATATCTGGATGATTCAACGACTATATTGCCGGATAGCTTTAGTCCTCAAGAATATGGAGTTGCCTCTAAAAAGGGAAATGATGGTATAGCTAAAGTGGTCAATGAAACTATTGCTGATTTAAAGAAGTCTGGAGAACTCGATAAAATGATCCAAAAATGGGGTCTTAAATAGTGGTCTCACCTTTTGCCTGGTTTAAATGGGTAGCGCTTTTCAGTGATTGGGCGGTATTTGCTGAAGGGTTTAAAAACACAATCCTTTCAGCATTCCTGGCCCTGGCATTGGCTCTTATACTCGGGGTTGTCTTTGGGGTTCTAGGGACTTCTCAATGGACACTAGCTAAAGTAATAAATCGTATCTATGTTGAATTTATTCAAAACACCCCACTTGTCATTCAGGTGTTCTTCCTTTATCACGGATTGCCTCACATGGGTATAATGCTGCCTGTTTTCGTGGTGGGTGTTTTAGGTGTTGGTGTATATCACGGTGCATATATTGCCGAAGTGGTTAGGGCAGGAATTAACTCGATTCACAGAGGACAAATGGAAGCCGCCTTATCGCAAGGGTTTAGTTTCTGGGGGGCTATGCGTTATGTTATCTTGCCGCAAGCAGCGCGATTGGTTTTACCGCCCCTTACCAATCAAGCGGTTAACTTGATTAAAAACACGTCAGTGCTTGCCATGATTGCTGGCGGTGATCTAATGTATCATGCGGATTCTTGGTCCAGCGACACCCTATACTATGGACCCGCCTATATTGTCGTTGGATTGCTCTATCTTATTCTCAGTTTACCTTTAGCAACCCTAACGCGTCGCTTAGAAGGTAAGACGGGGGTGTCGGCATGATTCAAGACTTATTTAAGCCTGAAATATTTCGTTTTCTTGGCCAAGGGCTCTTAACAACA
The DNA here is from genome assembly GCF_000224515.1 of Desulfosporosinus sp. OT. Taxonomy (GTDB): domain Bacteria; phylum Bacillota; class Desulfitobacteriia; order Desulfitobacteriales; family Desulfitobacteriaceae; genus Desulfosporosinus. The sequence goes on from NZ_AGAF01000141.1 coordinate 10,750, forward strand.
CTTTATATTGCCGTCATGGCTATTCTACTTAGTTTTATCTTTGGAACGCTCCTGGGTATTGCTCGGTATTCCAAACAAGCTGTCCTAGGAAGAATCGCTGTATTGTATATTGAAAGTGTTCGTAATATCCCTATGCTTCTTTTCATTTTGGTTTTCCGTTTTATGACTACCTTAAAACCAGTTAATTCCGGGATCGTCGCGATAGCGGTTTTCACTTCAGCTATCATTGCCGAGATTGTTCGAGGCGGTTTAAATTCCATTGATAAAGGACAGTGGGAAGCCGCAAAGTCACAGGGATTTTCCTATCGCCAAACTTTGATGCATATTATTTTGCCTCAAGCTATGCACAAGATGATTCCTCCTTTAGTGTCCCAGTTTATAACGGTTATCAAGGATACATCGTTTGTCTGGGTTGTAGGTGTCGAAGATCTCACAGGTAAAGGCATGATTATCTTAGGGCAATACGGTTCAACGGGCCAAGTTTTTACGGTTTTTGGAATGATTGCGCTAACCTATTTTGTACTGAATTATTCGCTTTCGATTTTGGCCCGTCGGCAACAGCTTAAGATGGTGCATCAAAGTTTTTAAAGATGTGTCAGTTATAGGGTAAGTTTTGTGTTGATGATGATGCTCAGAAAGAAACAGGGGTTCCGATTAATTATCGGGGTCCTTGTTTCTTTTGTACTATCAGAAAGTATAAACTGCGTTATCTACTGCAAGAAGGGCTAATCCGTGCGAAGACAGTGTCTTCGTCTAAGCATAAGTGCAACCAGCGACTTCCGCTCTCGCCAAGGCTCGGCGCAAGCCGGGTTTTCTTTACATTATCCAGTCTCTTATTCATGAGAAATTCACAACTTTTTCATGGGTTTAGCGTATCCGGGAGTTATACTAAGGACATAGAAGATAGGTAAATCGAGTAAATCGATAAGAGACGCCCAACAAACGAGGATTACAGGGGAGGAATATAGTTTTAGAAAAATTAGGAGAAAAATTATAAATTGGGCAAGATACAAACGG
>NZ_AGAF01000140.1 GCF_000224515.1 Desulfosporosinus sp. OT
GTATTTTATATCCATATTATACACTATAATACACACAATATATAATACAATTGGAACCTAGAATTGCCTTATATCCCCATAGTTGAAACTAGGGGCTTTACGGCAACAAGTGGTAAAATGAGGTGTAATAATGAAAAAGCGAAACCATCCACTGGATGGTTTCGTCGCCGAAGTTTCGATGTTCAACTTTAGCCTAAGCGTGTTCTCTAAGCATATGCCGTGGTCTTTCTTAATTTAGGACGGGCTCTCATTTTTTGATTCTACGGTAGTCTTCATTGAAATATTTGCCATTACGAATTTCATCTGTCATGCCTTTATAAGGGGCTTCACTGATAACATCTGCGTTATTTTGTCCAGCATCACCCATATAAGTGATGGTTGCAAATTCAGGAACAACATATTTTGGATAAGTTTCATATTTTTCACGAGATTCTATCATTAAATCTATGTGTTCATTTTGATAAGTTACTGTAATTTCCGGATGTTCATGAACCCATTTTGGGAAGAAGATAACGCCGTGTAATTTTCCTTCATTTGGCATGAAGTCTAAAGCTACATCGGTACCGGTTGGTTCAGTCCAAGTAATTTTATATACGCCATCTGTCAATTTTACAATATTTGCTTCTTGGTCTGTTACCCAACGCCCGGCAACCATGCCGCCATGGATACGATAGTCGACGGTATGGTCGTTTTTGGCATACCATTCATATTCCCAACCATTATCATAAGTGTAGATAAAGTGAGTTCCTAGAAAATCGTCTAAATCTGTAAATACTCTATTTACTGCCATTGTTTCTCCCCCTCTGTATGTAAATATAAACATGTTGATACTTACATATATAATTTTAAAAATTATGTTATACTAACGATAGTTAGTTGTCAAGGAGGAAAATATGGTTAAGAAAAATATGCTGAAATATATAATTCTTGGACTTTTGGAAAAGCAGGATTTAACGGGATATGATATTAAGAAAGTTTTTGAAGAAGAGATCGGTGAATTTTGGAAATCAAAACATAGTCAGATTTATCCTGAACTCAAAAAACTAGAAGAGCAAAGGTTGATTCGATTTAAAACAGAAGTCGTCGGGACTAAACTCGAAAAAAAATATTATACTATCACGGAGGATGGTCAAGCAGAACTAATGGAGTGGATTTCCTCTCCCACACCAGAAATATTAGCAACAAAAAACGAATTCATTTTAAAGGTATACTTCATTCGTGATAAGAAAGATAAAAACATACCGAAGATGTTTAAGGAACAAATCGTATTGCACCAAGATAAATTGGAACATTTAAAGCTCAGAATGCAGATTGTTTTCCCTTCACAAAAAGAGAAGGAATTAAACTATGGGCATTATCTTATATTAGATCACGCCATTAGACGCGAAGAAGGATACTTACTATGGCTTAGAGAACAACATGACAATATTGAAAAAGGTGAATAGCAACAATTTGTCGTACATATTCGTCCTGAAAGAAGCAAATTTTAAGAATGGCTCACTTTAAATGAACTTTGTTAGAAGGAGAACTGGTATGGAGCTTTTTAAAATGAATGGCGTTGAACAATGTGAATTTAAAAAAGGCTCTTATATTATTCGACAAGGGGAAAATGTAGATTATTTATATTATTTAACAAGCGGCACTTGCTATCGGACGTTAATCACAGAAAAAGGCGACGAAATTATTTATGGTATTAAAGAATCTAACAATTCCATCCGATCGATAATGGGTGTCTTATCTTTATTTAGCAATGGCATAAGTGCATATCACTTTATTGCAAAGAGTAAGTGCTGTTGCTTAAAGATTCCAAAGGACACATTTTTGAAGTATGTGCAGGATGATGCAAATATATTAAGACAATTGTTACAAATGGCCACAGGGAATATTCGAGAGTTGGTTGACTCATTGCAAGCTAGGAACGAAGGGAAGGTAGGCAATCGTTTATGTAAATTCTTACTAAATAAGTCTCAAGATGACCATGGGGTACTGCTGGTTAATAAATACTATAGTAACGCGACGATAAGCCGATTCTTAGGTATCCATAAAGTTACCGTAGCTAAAATATTAAGGGCTTTGAAGAATGAAGGTATTCTTAAGAAAGAAAAAGACGGTATTATAATTCTTAATGAAAATAAGTTAACTAGTTATGCAAACGATGAAAAAATTATTGATTACTTCTAATTTGTATATAAAGACATATCTATTATACTCAATCAGGGCGTGAGGGAATGCGGTGGTCACCTCACGCTCTTTTTGTTATATAAATTTTTAATAGCGGCATATTAGATTGTGAAATGATAGCATATGCTATATTCTTTGAAATTTCTCAACTGTTAAAATGACGCTGAAGACATAAGCCTGCAGGAAAATTTAAAGTAAGGAGGTAGGTACTGGTAGGTACTTGTACGAAAGCTTCTCATAAATTGTCGGGTGTCAGAATCCGTCTGTTATTGCATCACTTTTAGTAAAAGAAATTATAAACTCGAATTAGTTTGACAAAAAGAACGACAAAGGAGTAGAAAATATGACGGTTGCAATTAATTCGAAACCCAAAAAGAATGTACTCCAAAACATCCATATCATAATCGGTCTATTACTAATGTTTGGTTTTGGCATGTTACCACCTTATAAGCAAATAACAGCCTCAGGTATGCATTTTTTGGGGATTTTTCTTGGTTTAATTTATTTGTGGTCTACGGTTAGTAGAACATGGCCCAGTTTATTAGGGATACTCGCCGTAGGTATATCTTCAAAAATGGATACTGTTTTGTTGAATGCCTTTGGTAATACAATCAGCGTTCAATTATTATTTGTGATGATCCTATTTGGTGCTATACAACAAGCGGGCGTAAACAAATATATCAGCAGATGGTTTTTAACCAGAAAAATTATTAATGGTCGACCTTTGGTATTCAGCTTTGTTTTCTTGTATGCAGCTTATTTTATATCGGCTATTGGAGATGTATTGCCTGCCTTGATTTTGATGTGGTCAATTCTTTATTCCATTTTAGATAGCGTTGGCTATACAAAGGGGGATAAATACACCTCTGTTATGGTAATTGGAACTTTTTTTGCGACAATCTCCGGTCAGGCAGCGAAACCGTTTACCAGTTCAGCCTTAATGATTGTTGGAGCATTTGAAAAAGTAGCGCATACTAAAATGGATTATTTACCTTATATGCTCTTTGGTTTTATCATAGCGACTTTATCAGTTGTTTTATATAGCTTATTAATTAAGTTTGTATTTAAACCAGATGTGAGTAAAATTGCCAATATTAATATAGATCGGTTTAAAGAAGAAGAACTTCCTGCGATGAATTTGCAACAAAAGATTTTATTTGGATGTCTATTCGGCTATATGCTGTTAATCCTCGCACCGAGCCTTTTACCAAAGACTATTGGTTTTGTGTCTGTGATCAGCAAAATGGGGGCCTTTGGAGTAGTAATAGGGTTTGTTACAGTTTTGAATTTGGTTAAGATTAAGAACAAGCCTATTTTAGATTTTAGGGAAATTGCCAGTAAACATGTTATTTGGGATGTTTATTTAGTGGTATCCGCCGCTATGGTCGCATCTAGTTATTTAATATCAGATCCGACCGGTATAAAACCATTTTTAACCACGACATTAAATCCAGTACTGGGGAATCCAGGGATCTTTAGTTATATAGTCATCATCTTTGCAATGTTTACTGCTCAATTAGCAAACCATGGAGCAATGGGAGTTTTGTTAATGCCTATAATGTATACCTTTGCCGTGAAAAACGGCAGCAATCCTATGGCGATAGCCACAGTAATGACCTTTGCCTTGCATGTGGGGATTATGACACCAGCAGCATCACCGTTTGCCGCTATGTTGTATGGTAATAAAGATTGGGTAGAAGTAAAAGATATCACCAAGTATGGCAGTATTATGGTAATTTGCTCTCTTATTATGTATTTAATAGTGGCAATACCTTTAGTAAATATAATTTTTTAAATTGATCCAAGGGGCAACCAACCACTTGTTCATCCAATAAGAGTTACAGTTATAATCTGGAAAGATGATGAAAATCAACTTTACGCTGAGTAAGGGAGAATTGAAATTACATTATGGGTTCGTCTGCCATTTAAAGATGTTTCAGTATTAAATATTTTTATAGCTTTAATTGTTAAAAGAGTAACATGTGTTATCATTTATCTCCTTCGTTAAACCTTAAAATAAGACTTGTATTGAAGTGAATTTAAAGCGAAGAAAAACCAGTCTAAATGCTCAAAAAGAATTATTAAAAATTTTTACTAAAAGAGGAGTGTCTTTTTATGGGTCAACCATTTGTTCATCCTACTGGGGTTACAATTTATAATCCTGAAAAATGTTTTAACGGCTATACTATCATGGCAGTTAAAAAACTTGGCTGTGTTTTAATTGATATGAATGGAAATGTTGTTCGGGTTTGGAAGGACCTAAAAGGTATGCCGAATAAGCTGCTCCCCGGAGGTTATGTAATGGGAAGTCTTGGCATAAGAGACCCGAAATTTGGTTATCAAGATCAAACGGATCTTGTTCAAGTAGACTGGGATGGTAAAGTAGTTTGGAAGTTTGACAAAAAAGAATTAGTTGAAGATGAAGGACATGAACCAGAATGGATGGCTCGTCAGCACCATGACTATCAACGTGAAGGAAATCCTGTCGGATACTATGTTCCAGGCATGGAATGCCAAACTAATAAGGGCAATACCTTAATTCTTTGCCATGAGAATGTTTACAATCAAAAGATCTCAGACAAAAATCTTCTTGACGATGTCTTTATTGAAGTTGACTGGGAAGGCAATATTGTATGGGAATGGCATGCCATTGATCATTTTAAAGAGTTTGGCTTTAGTGAAGCCGCTAAACTTGCCCTCTATAAAAATCCTAACATGCATGAAGCTGGCGGCGGAATGGGTGACTGGATGCACATCAACTCCATGAGCGTCCTTGGCCCTAATAAATGGTACGCTAAAGGGGATGAGCGCTTTCACCCGGATAATATCATTTGGGACGCCCGTGAGGCGAACTTTATTGCCATTATTTCCAAGGAAACCGGCAAAGTTGTTTGGAAAATGGGTCCCGATTATTCAGCGGATAAAAAGCTGGCCAAAATCGGACAAATCATCGGACAACACCATGTTCATATGATTCCCCAAGGACTCCCGGGTGCCGGAAACGTCCTTATTTTTGATAATGGTGGTTGGTCCGGCTACGGCGTTCCAAGCAATATTTCCAAAGATGGTACAAAAGTCAATATAGCTGACCGATCCCGCGTACTCGAACTTAATCCCGTTACCATGAAAGTTGTCTGGCAGATCATCGGAAGCGAACTTATGGGATATGGTCAACCCGGAATCTCTGATTATCGTTTCTATAGCCCCTTAACCAGTGCTGCTCAACGTCTGCCGAATGGTAATACGTTGATTACAGAAGGGGTTGGCGGACGATTCTTCGAAGTAACCCGGATGAAAGAAGTCGTTTGGGAGTTTATTTCTCCTTTCTCGGAAAATCCTGCTACGATTTACTATCGTGCTTACCGTTATCCATATAGCTATGTCCCACAACTCTCCGAACCCAAAGAAACTCCTGTCCCCATGCTCGATATTCGCAAATTCCGTGTTCCCGGCGCAGCCGATTGCGAGGTTCAGAATGTGGTTGGTGTAGAAGGAACAACACCGTATCCTGCAATCCAACAAGCATGCGTCGCCGCTGACGATCAGGATTTGTCTTTGAAGGACGACGATGATGATGACAGTTACACAAAATTTTAATCTTGATTGAGCAAACGTGATTTTGGAAAGCAGCTATTCATACGAACTCGTTCGAGACTGGAAAGGGACCTCTGACGGCCCCCTTCCAGTTCTTTAACAATTAACCGCAAGGAGTGAAGAATATGTCGCTGGTAAAGTTAAATACCGACCAATTCGAAAAGATTATTTATAACGCCGGAGAAGCTTGCTTAGTGATCTTCTCCAGAAAAACCTGTCATGTCTGTCAAGAAGTTGTCCCCGTTTTAGAAGAACTGCAACCTAAATATGAGGGTAAGTTTGGTTTCTATTATGTTGACGTAGAGGATGACAAGGCACTATTACAAAGTTTTTCGCTTAAAGGTGTTCCTCAAATCCTTTTCTTTAATGAAGGTGAATATCAAGGAAAACTTGCAGGAGCCGTTGACGGAGAAAAAGTTGAGAATAAGATCGCAGATGTTCTTGAGTTGTAAACATTAGCAGATTTACAGAAAGGAAGGAAGTAGTTGAGGAAAATGGGAGATATAACAAATACCTATGATTTAATCATTGTCGGCGGTGGCCCGGCAGGACTGACTTCGGCTATCTATGGGGGAAGAGCGAAGCTAAAAACCTTGGTCATCAACAAAGGAACCGTTGGCGGTTTGGTAAATACCACGCGGGAAGTTGTCAATTATCCAGGATATGGACAAATCGGCGGAGAAGATCTCATGAAGGACTTCAAAAAGCACGCGGAAACCTTTGGTGTAGAATTTTCCCGTGATGAAGTCATAAGAACAGATTTTTCTCAGGAAGATAAAATAATTGTTACGAAAAAAGGAAAAGTCTATTCTGCCAAAGCGGTGATTATTGCCTGCGGCAGCGAACCGAGGCTGTTGAATATCCCCGGTGAAAAACGGCTCCAAGGCAGTGGGGTTGCTTACTGTGCCACTTGTGATGCGGAGTTCTTCGAAGGTGAAGACGTTGTCGTTATTGGCAGTGGGGATCAGGCCATTGAAGAAGGCATGTATATTACTAAGTTCGCTCGAAAAGTCACGGTGATTGTGCTTCATGATGAAGGTGTTCTGGACTGCAATAAAATGAGTGCAGAAAGAGCGTTTCAAAATGAAAAAATGGAATTTATCTGGAACTCGACACTGGAAGAAGTCTTGGGCCTAGACAATGTTGAAGGGGTGAAGATCAAGAACTTAAAAACCGGTGGCTTAACTGAACTTGCTTGTCAGGGAGTATTCTTTTTTGTAGGGATGGTTCCTTCGACCCTTTTTCTCAAGGAAAGCGGTATTGAGATGAACGAAAGTGGCTATATTCCTGTTAACGACCTGATGGAAACAAACCTCGAGGGAGTTTATGCCGTCGGAGATAACCGTATCAAATATTTAAGACAAGTGGTTACAGCCGCTGGGGATGGAGCAACAGCCGCGGTAGCTGCTGAGAGGTATATTGAAGAACTGAACGCCTTTAATACCAATGTCCTGCAAAGTGAGAAAAAGGTCTTACTCATATTTTTCAATGCCCTAAATACTGAGAGCATTAAATTCAGCTCCTTATTAGAAGAAGCAAACCTAGAGCTTCCTCAAAGCTACAAGATTGTAAAAGTCGATATGGCTACTAAAAAAAATCTCGCCAAAAAGTTTGGAATTGAAAGGGTACCATCGGTTGTGGTGCTAAATGAGGGGCAAAAGATCAAGCAATTAGACTATTCGATGGATAAAGAAAAATTGAAATCTCAATTATGATTATGAGAAATAGAACCCGACTTAACTTTGGTATATTATTTCATCCAGTGTATTCTTGCTTATCCCTCTGAACAAACAATTCAATTCACAGGGAGGAATGAGAATATCAAAAGCGAGCGTATGGCATCAGTGAAAGATTACAGGGCTTGTTTGATAGGCTTTGGGGCAATTTTGCCCCTATTTCTTATTGGTGACTGGCAAATCCATTTTGGACTTTATCAGCCAGAGCTAAAATTGCTTGATGATTAATTTCAGCAAATTCATGTTGTTCAAGAACACTAATAATGCCACTTATAACAAAGGAAACAGTGCACCGGGATATTCCGTTACTTCGATCTTTATCATCCACTCTTTCTAATACTTTTCCAAGTATTATTTGTTTCATTTTACATAAACTTGATGCGAGACTTGGAGATTTAAGATAGGGCATATAAAGTTCTCTGTTCTTTTCAAATATATCCATAATGTTTTCAAGAATAACTGAAAAATTATTTATTATATCAGAAAAGTTATACGGTGCAAATACTGAACTTAATTCATCTACGATGGTATCTCGTAAGCAGTCAGCACAATCATAAATATCTTTATAATGCAAATAAAAAGTGCTTTTATTAATATCGGCTGTTTCACATAAACTCTTTACAGTGATATTCTCCATGCTCTTTTCTGATAATAGCTTGGCAAAAGCGGCTTGAATGGCTTGTTCTGTTTTTCTTACACGTCGATCCTTCATTCTAATTCTCCTCATATAATAGACATAGTTATCAGATTGGTTCAATAATAGACTTGAGTATTAATATTGATGGTTGATGGAAAAAGAACATATCAATATAATAAATGTGTGTCCAGAAATAGATTGTAGTCTATTAAAAGATTTGTGTCAAGAATGGTAAGTCTATAACAAGGAGGGTCGAGGTTGAAAGAAGTATTTTCAGAAGCTCAAATTGCTGGAGTTAAAGTAAAGAATAAAATTATTCGCTCTGCAACCCATGAGGGCCTAGCAGATGATTTGGGAAATCCTACTGAGGCGTTAATTAAGAAATATGAGGCGCTAGCAAAGGGGGACGTTGGAGCAATAATTACAGGCTATGCTGCAATTATGCAAAATGGAAAATCACCACTAGCTAATATGTTAATGTTTGATGATGATGTAAAAATTCCATATTATATGAAACTCGTAGATCAAATTCATCAGTATAATACTCCGATATTTTTGCAAATTACTCATTGTGGTAGACAGACGTTCTCCAAGACAACAGGTCTGCCTACTGTTGCTCCGTCTCCCATCAAAGATAAATTATACAATGAAGACATTCCTCAGGAATTGAATGACGCGGAAATCCATGAGATTATCGATAATTTCGTGAGTGCCATAGAAAGAGCAAAAAAAGCTGGTTTTGATGGAGTTCAGTTACAACTTTCACATGGGTACTTGTTATCGTCGTTTTTATCTCCACATATGAACAAACGAAAAGATAAATGGGGTGGAAGTACTGAAAATCGTTTCCGAATTATAAAGGAGATTATGTATTGGGCTAGGGAGAGGGTCGGTTGCTATCCAATTATTGCAAAAATAAACGGTTATGAAAAATCAAAAGACGGTATAACACTAGAAGAAGCTGTATTAATTGCCAAGCACCTTGAAGAATCAAGATGTGATGGGATTGAGGTATCTTGTGGCATTGCTGAAGAAGGATTTATGGCTTTACGAGGTGATTTTCCTTTTGATATGATAGCGAAGCATAATCATTTAATGAAAAGAATTCCCAAAATCTTTTATCCTGTGGTTAAACCAGTATTAAAGCATTCCTTTGCAAGCCCCGAACCTAGATACTTGTATAATGTTAATAGTGCCAAGAAAATCAAAGAAAATGTAAAAATACCGGTTATTGTTGTAGGAGGTATTAGAAAGCTCGAAGATATTGAAGAGATTATTAATAACGAACAAAGTGATTTTGTTTCTATGTCCAGACCATTTATCATTGAACCAAACATTGTAAAAAAGTTCATGGAAGGAAAACAGCAGCAATCAAAATGTATAGATTGTAATTATTGCCAAATTGGAATAGAAGAAAATCCATTAAAGTGTTATTACGGAAAAATTTAAGTGTTTAATCACAATAAATTTAATATGGAGTGAATAAAATGAGTAAAAAAATTATAAACAAAATGAATGTTTCACCATTACCAGAGCCAACTGTGCTAGTAACGGTAAAAGCAGAAGATAAAAGTCCCAATATTATTACAATAGCATGGACGGGTGTCTTTAGTCATAGTCCTTCTATAGTATACATTGCGGTACATCCAGCAAGATATTCTCATTCGATGTTAAAAGAGTCGATGGAGTATGTCATAAATATACCTTCGGAAAATTTAGCAAAGATAACTGACTATTGCGGAATTGTATCGGGAAAAAATGTAGATAAATTCAAAGAAACCGGTCTAACGCCAATACCAGCAAGTATTGTAAAAGCTCCTTTAATAAAGGAATGTTTAGTTAATATAGAATGTAGAGTGAAGGATATTTTAAATTTTGGAAGTCACGATATATTTGTTGGAGAAATTGTTGCAACACATTATGATGAGGAAGTGCTTAAAGAAAATGGTGTTCCTGACGTAGAAAAAATAAGACCTTATGGATATACTTTTGGAGAATATCGTTCAATAGGAGAAAAATTAGGATTAGCAGGTTATAGTAAAAAATCGATAAAAGATTAAAGCATCATCGATTGCCTGAACATTGGCGCTCCAACAATTTCGCACCATATTAAAGAACTCGAGAATGCTGAGCCGATTACCACTGAAAAAAGAGGCAAATATAGATAAGGCACTTCTTATTTTCTTTGGTACTTCACGTATTGGCGAGGTATTTGAACTAGCCACAACTTTGATGCATTGGTAGGGAAATACGTAGCATTCTCTGGAAGATTTAGATTATAGTATCTTAACTGTAAGAAGGGATCGCGAAATATAAGAAAATTAACCTGCTAAATCAACCGAATGGTTGATTTTCTTTTTGTTCTTGAAAATGACGTTTTTCCTGTTAAATACAAGATCAAACATAAGGTGCTTGTGTAGAAGCCCTGTTTGAAAGGATAGATGAATTGGAGTTGCTTTGCAAGTATGTTAGCTGAGATGTAGAGAAGTAGTTGGGGCAAATATGAAAAGAAGGACCATTAATAATTTAATCTGAGTGTCGGGCTGCTCTCGAAGGAAGGTTGCTGCGGCCTCGGGGAGATCTTACCTAGGATAACCTATGCCAAACCATTCAATGGATATGGTACAATGGGAATTGAAGGCGATTCCCTAATAGTTATAGTGGGGGGGGGTGTAGTATGGAAGACAGGAAATCAAGCTTGGAAATAATATCTCCTAATCTCCCGAAGGAGTTAGATAGGCTTTCAATTATCGATAAGTGTATTCTATCAGAAGATTCATTTACTAGGGGGACTATTAGCAATGGTCTGTGCAAGGATCAAAATGCTGAACATGTATCTTTTAATAAAGTGCTTTTTAAGAACGTAAAGTTTGACAATGTGTCCTTTAAATACCTTGATTTAGTCGATGTTAGGTTTGAAAACTGCGATTTATCCAATGTGAATTTTAGCGAGTCTGTCATACATAAAGTAGAAATGATCAACTGCAAAATGGTTGGGATAAATATGAGTGAGTCTGCACTACGGAATGTATTTTTTGATGAATGTGATGGAAGTTATGCTTTATTCCGTTTTTTGGATTGCAAACAGGTTGATTTTTATAATTGTTCACTTGGCAGCGCTGACTTCTATAAAGCTAAATTTTCAAAAGTCGCGTTTCACAATTCTAATCTGCAACAAACTGGAATGTGCGGAGCAAGTCTAAAGGGAATTGATTTAAGCAGTTGTAAAATTGAGGGCTTAGGAGTTACCGTCGATGATCTAGATGGCTGCATTGTTTCCCCTGAACAAGTAATATCATTTTCAAAACTATTAGGACTTATCATTAAGAGCTAACTCTTGGAAGAAAACCCTGGTTGCTACAGGCAAATATACAGGGGAGGGCTGCGACGAACCACGCTTAAAGAGGCGCCAATCAGAATTTAAGACTGACTGGCGCACTTTTGCATAGGGCATCCATTTGGAGGATAAATTCTCATAATCGCTATATAAGGAAATTTCTTGTCCCGAAACAATTATCACAATGGAATATCAGGCTATTTTACAGGAAGGAGAAATTAAAGATGGAGTATTTTAAAAACGGTAGCCTTAATGACTTAGAGGAATTGCAAAAGATTAGTCAAACAGCATATGTAGAGGCATTTTCGGATTTACTTAACAAAGATGATGTAAAAGAATACATAATGAGTAAGTATAGTCTGGATAATTTGAAAAAAGAGTTCGAAGATATGACGAACCACTTTTTGCTATTTTATGTGGGCGATAAAGCTGTAGGATATATAAAGTACATTTTGAAACTAAATTCGTTAGAGATAGACCGACTATATATGCTCAAAAGCTATAAAGCAATGGGTGTCGGTACTAAATTTATGAATAAAGTGGAGTATTTTGCAAAGTTAAACGAAAAAAACGCTCTGACGCTGGGAGTTCTTGAAATAAATAAACCTGCTATCTCATTCTATGAAAAGAGAGGCTTTATACAATATTCTCGTGAAGCAGTTTTCATAGGCAAAACCCTGTATCCGTTGCAATTGATGAAAAAGGAATTAACATAAACATGACTGCGGATCAGTAGGATGTTGCTGCATGGAATGGAAGTATATAACAGAATTTGGTGAAAGGTTAAGAAAATGATTGAATATAAACGTCTGAAAGACTTTACAGAAGAACAACTTGAAGATTTGTTCTTATCAGTTAATTGGTTTTCAGGAAAATTCCCTGCGAAATTGAGAATAGCATTTCTAAATTCCAGCAAAGTTGTTTCGGCATGGGATGACATTAAGCTTGTAGGGCTTATTCGAGGTTTAGATGATGGTGTATGGCAGGCAACGATCGATTGTTTATTGGTAAATCCACAATATCAAGGATGTGGAATTGCTTCAACATTAGTAAATACTTTATTGCAGGACTATAGAGATTTTCTTTACGTTGAAGTAGTACCTGATGAAAAGAAAAATGTAAGTTTCTATCAGAAGCATGGGTTTGAAATAATGAATGAAGGAACACCTTTGCAATTTAAAGGTAGTGGATGGAAATGAGATAAATACCAATTTGTAGAGTTTGGACTATTGAGCGTTTTTCACGCACATATTCATGTTATTCCTCGTTATGAGGAAACTAAATTTTTACCTGCTTGGTAAGCTTGTTTCAGCAACGACTGGGCATTTTCGTAAACAACCTGCCCCTGGGCTCCGAAAATTTTCTCCAGCTTTTCAGCCCCAAGGTTAACTTGGCCAGGGATTACTATCCCGTCAGCATTAATTTCCTGGATTATTCCATCATTTTTGTGCTGAGCCAGATTAAGTTTTAAAAATTGCAGTACGGTATCGGTCATACCTGGCATACTTGATGCGCAGACCCCGATAGCCACACCATTTCTGTCTTTGGGGGTTAGAGCACTGGTTATATTGGCTTTACCATCTGTAAAGTCAAATTTCATGACCTGCCCCACCAGCCGGTCGCATAGGGATTTAAACTGTCCGGGTACATGACCTGAATAGACCGGTGCCCCCAGAACGTAATTGTCAAAAACTC
>NZ_AGAF01000139.1 GCF_000224515.1 Desulfosporosinus sp. OT
CTCAACTTTCGCATAGCGAAAGTTACCTCTACCCCAGTATCTATCTAGGTTAGGACAAAATATTTTTTTATATTGACAGAAAAACACCTTTCCAATTGGTAAAATGGAAGTGACCAAACCACCATTTAATCCAAACCAGAAAGGTGCGTATCTAAATGTTACAACACAACTCTCTGTCTGAACAGCGTCAAAATCAACTTTCTTTAATTTTTTCTTCTCTTAAGTTAAGTCAACTTCTTCGAACAACAGGAATCCGCAAATCCTATGGGGTCTCAAGCTTCGCTGTCTTCCAAATCATATTTCAGTTAGTTTTTCAGGGCCGTAATCTGTACCGTTTACTGGAAGGCAACCGAGCAGAGTTACTTCCAGGTAAAGACGTCGTTTATCGGTTTCTTAATGAATCCCGTTATAACTGGAGACGTTTCTATCAGTTACTCAGTCTTAAGGTTATTGGGCGATTTGAAAAACTCACCTCCGCACAGCGTATCCGTGTTTTTATCGTCGATGATTCTGTCATGGGACGAGAAAGGAGTAAGAAGGTTGAACTCTTAGCCCGAATCTTTGACCATGTTTCTGGTCGCTTTGTTCGTGGCTATAGCTTACTCACGTTGGGTTGGTCTGATGGCTACAGCTTTGCACCCATAGATTTTACGTTGATGAGTTCGGCCAAGGTTAAAAACCGTCTTTGTGAAATGCGAGAGGACTTGGACAAACGATCCATTGGCTATAAGCGTCGCATGGAAGCGATGAATCCTAAACCTGACGCCGTTGTCCAAATGCTTGAAAGGGCTCTCAATATGGGATTCTCGGCAGATTACGTTCTAATGGATAGTTGGTTTACTCATGCCCCGCTTCTGCAAAAACTGATGAATAAGGGACTTCACACCATTGGGATGGTAAAGGAGCTTAAACAACGTTATTGTTTCGAGGGAAATGCATTAAGTCTAAGTGAGCTTTACGCTAAAATCCCTAAAAACCATAAAACGGGAATTTTAGGCTCAGTTCGAGTTCAAACCTTAGCAGGTTTATCTCTTAAGATTGTGTTCGTCCAGAATCGTAACAACCGCAGAGATTGGTTGGCGATTCTAACGACAGATCTTGCCTTAGATAATGCTGAAATAATAAGGATTTATGGGATGCGTTGGGGTATCGAGACCTTTTTCAAGGTGGCTAAATCACACTTAAAGCTGGGTACCGAATTCCAGGGACGGTCATTCGATATGATGATTAGCCACACGACAATAGTCTTTACTCGTTATCTCATCCTTGAGTGGGAACGTAGACAAAATAACGACGAACGCTCGCTAGGAGGATTGTTTTACCTTTTTGCAGATGAAGTAATGGATTTAGACTTAAAAACAGCATTGCGCCAATTGATGACATTTGTACTCGATCTATTACCGAATAAACCCAAAAACAAAGAATCGCTTAGTCAACTACACAACTGGATCAGTGCATTGCCCAGTTATATCAAGGCTTTATTCGCACAACTGCGGTGCGAAAGTTGAGT
>NZ_AGAF01000138.1 GCF_000224515.1 Desulfosporosinus sp. OT
AGGATTAACCTCTACAGGATTAGAGAAGCTGTCCACTCCCGTAAGTGTAAATTTTCTCGAAGTATGAACAAAAACATTAGGGTCCTCGGTCTCTAAGATTAGCTTTGTCAGTGAACCGGGAGCGGCTTGAGAAAAAATTCCTATACCGTTGGCAACAGAACGTAAAGAACCGTCAGAAGGTATATTGACAACATCTAAAGTAGAAGTTCCCAACTTTCTGGCTACCATGGTCGTCGATCCGCCACCATCAAAATTCAGAGCATTGTAGGCACCCAATTCCTGCATAAGTTGAGCGGACTGGATCTGAGTGAGACCGACACTGTTATCCTGTCTGCCATCCACCGTGACCAAAATCAGTTGTTTGCCATCTTCAGAACTTCCCACCAAAGTTCGAGGGTTGTAGTTATTAATGCTGTCAGTACTAAAAGAAAAAGTCTCTGGAATCTGACCGTTCTTGACCAGGATGGAGGACCCGGTTGCCGACATTTGCAGATCGGACCAGTTGGGGTTGGAGGTAACGGTAAAGTCTGCCGGTTCTCCTATTTTGAAGCTTTCCAGAAGTTTGGCTGCTTGTTCACCCCGGGAAATTACAACATAACCTTCAGCAGGTATCGTTACAGGAGACGAAGCTTGTCGAATTTCTGCAACCCGTCCCTGGGATACAAGGATTTCCACCAAATCAGGATACTTTTCCGAGGCCCCGAGGGTGTTAGGTCCCCATTTATTATCTAACACGGTGACATCATTATATTGCTGACGGCTCGGCTGGTTGTACTGCGACACAGCAAACGAAGCATTGTTGAATCCGGTCAAGGTAAGGGCGTTATTCCAGTAATTAAAGAGTATCTGACCGGTATTATCGAGAGAGAATGAAGCCATTTCATCTTTGTTTTGATTGTACCATCCAGATGTCGCAAAGAGGTCTCCTCCTCGCACAATAGGCCCGTCAGGATATCCGGTCCCTCCATCCATCGGATTAAAGAAACTGGCGTTCACGGCAGCCACCGCCCCATTTTCCTCGGCTAAGGTAAGTACTGTAGAAAGCTGATCAGTGATATGACTATTAGCCAGGGTATCTATCTTGATATTGGGATTCGTGGTATCAATGCGCAAAACTTTGATATTTAACCAGCCGTCTGCTGTGAACCGTGAAATATGTTCCAGAGTTGCTCCATCTGTGATGGTATGTTTATATCTAGTCTCATAGAGAGTCTTCGGTTGGGCTGCCGCTGTACCAGAGATTGTTGCCACAGCCAAGATTGTGGCCAGAAAGATTGCAAATACTTTTTTCAAATCAGTCATTTCCTTCTTGTATATTTTTTCGCATTGAACAATGTGATTGATTTGGTATTCTACAATTCTTCGGCAATTGCCTCTTAGAATCACAAGAAAAGTTATTAAATAGCATCATAATCTATATATTGCTGTTATCTTATTCACCTCACTTGATTTCCACTATTTGCGTCACCGCCTTTTCATAAACGTATGACACAAAATTCTCCATCGTTCTCCGATATTTGCTACCCGATTAACGTAGTCGGCACCACCCTGAATTAAACCATTCTCTGTTGCTTTGCCCTGCTTAAGGCAGCTTTATAATAGCCTGCCTTGTATCCGGCAGCACGTAGTTTTTTACTTCTCCAATATACACTTTTCCCTTTCTGATTCCTAAGATTCTATCGTTGATATCTTTAGAGATGACTAGACGTTTATCAGCCTTTAAGGCTTCAATATAAGAACTTGCC
>NZ_AGAF01000137.1 GCF_000224515.1 Desulfosporosinus sp. OT
CGTCAAGTCAGAAAACTTATCTTAAGCCCGGAATACAGAGAACGCGGCAACTTTAATTTTCCGGACAGCCTTAAGGCCATGGTTGAGAATAAATCCAGCCGGATCTTAGGCACGGAGTACCTGCACGGCCGACCGGTTCTTCATGTCCAATTCAGTGAACAAGTTCCGGGTTTAGGGGAAATGAATACTCATCACTGGATGGACAAAGAAACCTGGATGCCGATCCGAACGGAATATTATAATGTCAAAGGCGAGCTGGTAAACCGCCGGGAAGTGAGAGAACTTCGCCTCAATCAAGGACTGCCTGATTCCCTGTTTGAACTGGATCTTCCTGAAGGGGTAACCATTGAGGAGGAAAACAGTCAAGTCCTCCATTTGCCTCAGGATATAACTCTGGCTGAGGCAGCAGAGCGTTTAGATCAAGCGCCCTATAGTTTGGCCGGTCAGAACTATAAGATCAAACACCAATGGGTTGAAGTAAAAGAGGGGAAAGGGGTACTGCTCAGTACGTATTCCGTCCTGGGTGAGCAAACCCCGTTGTTGATTGTCACCCAGGGACCGGTGCCGCATACCAATCTGCCGCCAAATTCAAGCATGGAACCCGTTGAACTGGAGTTTGACGGCAGGAAAGTCACCGGAGGACTGATCAAGATCGACTTGGCGGGTGTTAAATACATGCTCGATTGGCAGGACAATGGTTTCTATTATACCTGCGGCGGGCAGCTGGAAAAGGATGAGTTGCTTAAAATCCCCGGACAATTGACGCAAGGATAATTGAAAGCAAAGATTAGTGTAGGGCTTCCTGATAAAGAGAGATTTTATCAGGGAGCCCTATTTTCATTGTCTTCGTGGTCGAGAATATGGCAGTGCCAAACATACCTGGTCCGCGGCAGGAATAAAAGGAAATTGGTTAATGCTGATTTGGAGCGGTCCTTTTTGTCACCGACCCAACTTAAAATCATCAACGATAGAGTCGATGCAGCAAAAGAATTATGTGCTGAAAACAGCCAAAATACGATTTATTGTACTATGGCAGAAGGAAAACACTGAGGTCGAGGTTAGAATTGTTTTACCAGAGCTTTACTTTGAGAAAATATTGCCCATGATTATTAATCAGAACTAATCTACATGGGAGGATTATGAGAATGAAGTATACTTGCACGTTGATTGCTGTAAGAAATATAGAAAAAGCAAAGCAGTTCTATCACGACGTTTTAGGGTTAGAGATTGTTGCAGATTTCGGGGCAAATGTGACTTTGACAGGTGGTATTGCCTTGCAGACTGCTGATACTTGGAAAGGCTTTATTCATAAGCAAGATGAAGATATTGTTTTTGGAAACAATGCCTGTGAGTTATATTTTGAGGAAGAAGATATGGACGGCTTTGCTGCAAAATTAAACCTTATGAAAGATATTGAATATGTTCATCCGCTCCTTGAACATTCCTGGGGCCAACGAGTAGTTCGTTTTTATGATGTAGATAAGCACATTATTGAAGTTGGTGAAAACATGATGATGGTTGTCAAGAGATTTATAAACACAGGACTTTCGATTGAAGAAACGGCCACTCGTATGGATGTGCCGGTTGATTATGTGAGGTCGTGCTTAACGTAAAAAAAGAGCATACATATGTAAGGCAAAAACCGGCGTAATCTGCAGTATTTTTGTAAGATATCAGAAAGTGATATGTTTATGATAAATATCTCGAACTCTATCGTCTGACCTAATTGATATTTATCACAGAAATATAATTAAACAAGGTTTTAACCCTGCCCAAAGGCCCTCCGACATAAAACACGGAGGGCCTTTGGGCAGGGTTCTTTTAAGATAGGTGATTTATACTTTGCCACACCCTTTTCGAAAGGGGGTGGTAGGATGATCTCAATCATAAACCGGAGCAAAGGAAGGGGATTATTTTTTGGTCATTAACTTCTTGAAGATAAAAAAGAACACTCAGCAGTAATAAGGGCAGGGCCAGGTTTTCTGAGGCCAAAACATTGTTGTAATAGATCATGGGCGGGAAAATTCCGGCCAGTAACATGACCCCAAGACTTTTATGCCTGTCGTGGAATAATTGATCGGCGAATTATGAGAACTGTAATACAACGATTCTTGTCTCATTGATACAAAAATCTTTGGCATGATCGTTATAGTTTATAATTGTTTTCTAAAGAATTTCGGCTATCACTCGTGTAGGTAGTCCGGTCGAACCAACAATCAGAATCGGATAGGTATGCACAATAAATTGGTTGTCTTTGAATTCAATAAGTTTATTCAGATTACTTAAATTTTCAATTATAAATACACCATTATCGGCGCAATATTGATCTGCGATGGCATGTTCTGATGATTTTCTGATTCCTCCCATATCAAACCCTATAAGGCTTACTTTTTTATTAATCAGGTAACGAATAAGTGTATTAGACAACTCAGGATTATTCAGCATATATTCTGGCGTCGCATATGCGTGCTTTTCCATAATACCTGTATAGAAGATGATGTGCCATGTTATAGATTGTATTGAACGAAATCCATTAATTAATGGAATCGGAATTTCACAAAAAATGAATATAACAAAAGGCGGCATTTCAAAGATCAGTTCTAGATTGTTGAAAAAGAAACTAATCCAAATATATCGCCGGGAAGGGAATAAAAAGGAAATATTCTACTCGCTGACTCCACTGGGAAGAGAAGTATTTTTAGTTCATGAAAAACTCCATGAAAAGTTATATCAAAAGGCTGACCTGTTTTTAGATGGTTTTACTGATGAGGAATTAAAGAAAATTATCGAATTTATCAGTGGTCTTTCTGAAATAATTTAGAGTCATTTTTTGGTCTGAATGGATTGTTTTCGTCTGAACAGAGCAGATAATCCGGGTCTGTTTTGTTATAATTTTCTGGACGGTTGATACCCTTCTAAATGAGGTGTAGCTTGCCTTTGATTACTATGCTGCGGATGAAGTAAGCAAACCGGAAGATATCACTCCTGGTAGGAGCGTACTGAAGCTTCCAGCAGGAAACTATGTCGTATTTATCTATAAAGGAAAGGCAAAGGACTCTATACAGCCGGTGATGGACTACATTTACAAGGACTGGTTTCCAAGATCAAATTGTCAGCTCAACGAGAACGCAAGAGTAGACTTTGTCAGGTACGGTGAAAAGTCCGATGAAAAGGGTGAAAGCAGGATAGAAGTATGGATACCCGTAGTTTCGTAAAAGAAAGGAAGTCGGGATGTTAATTGACACAAAGAGCTAAAAGCACGATGCGTATTTGTAGATACCGCCATGGGGATACCAGAGCCAGATCGTTCATTTGCGAATGATCTGGCTTTTTGTTTTCCCGGGTTTATTTTCTACCCTGGAGGGATATGAGGGAAGAATGTAGAAGTGAAAGATCATGTCAGCCGCCATGCCGACACATCGATCCGCATTTGACGAAATTGGAAAATGTGCGTACATACTATGAATTTTATAAGCAGTATGAAAAAGATTTCTAAAGATACTGATTTAAATAGGGTGGTGAAGTATGCAGTATAGCTCATGTCTAATATATTTCCTGACTGGAACAGGAAATTCTTATCGAGCAGCCACGTGGATGGCGGCAACCCATACAAACAAAGGGATCAACTCCAAGCTGTATCAGATCACAAAACCCCATGAGGATGCAGATTATGAGGAAAACGGAAAGGACATCGTGGGATTTGTTTATCCAACCCATGGCTTTACAGCACCTTGGCCGGTGATTAGGCATACACTTCATTTGCCGCGGGGAAGGGGAAAGCATGCTTTTGTGGTGGCGACAAGAGCAGGTACTAAAATTGCTGCTCTGCCCTTCCCGGGGTTTGAAGGTACGGCGGGTTATCTTGTAGCACTTCTGCTTATTCTGAAGGGTTATACTATACGTGGAGTCATGGGGCTGGATATGCCGTCAAATTGGATGTCCTTACACTGGGGACTAAACCCTGCAAACTCCAGATTCATTATTGGCAGGGCCAAGATAAAAGCTGATTCTTTTGCAGAAAGAATTTTGGAAGGAAAAAGAGTGTTTAGAGGGATTCTATCCCTGTTTTTGGGTTTGCTTCTAAGCCCGATTTCTTTAGCTTATTTGGTAATCGGTCGGTTTTTCTTTGCAAAGCTGTTTTTTGCTTCAGAAAGCTGTACCGGCTGCGGTCTATGTGCCAAATCTTGTCCTTTTGAAGCCATAAGAATGATAGGAAGCAGAAAGCCTCGTCCTTATTGGACATTTTCTTGTGAAAGCTGCATGAGATGTATGGGATATTGTCCTAATAAAGCAGTTGAAACTAGTCATTCACTGGCGGTTCTTTTGTATTTTCTCACCACCTTGCCGGTCTCTTATTATGTTTTGAATGGATTAAGTAAGTTTTTGCCTGTAGGACAGGATCATTTCCTTTTAAAAACCCTGATTGATTACAGCTATATAATCCTTATAATTTTTGCAGCCAATCTTATGCTTTTTTGGCTTATCAAGATTCCTCTGCTAAACAAGCTCTGTACCTACACAACCTTGACTCACTTATATCGCCGGTATCACGAGCCGGATACAAGTCTAATGGATATTAGGCCAGAAAGCAAAAAATAATTCTCTTCACCCGCGGATGGTCTCTTTGCCGAAGCCAATAATATGATTCTCATCGTAGGGGTGGAGATAGTCACTGAAACCCGGTATTTTTAAAGCCCTCAAACTCGTTGGAGCAGTTGGGCCTTTTAGGTCCAGGACAAAGAAGAGGTCGACACTTTTAAAGGTTACCAAATAGCCGCGGTCTCCCATGAATCGAACGGAATAGATCTTCTTGCCGGGCGCAATATCTTCGATTTTACCTGTCGGTTGGAGGTTTTGATCAAGAATATAGACGTTGTACTTAGAAGTAAACTCATCCGTAACCGATTTTACGGGAAGACATATAGTCCCCGGCCATTTCAATTTCCCGCAGATGCTTCAGAATGGTTTTATCGGCTAGGCCATAGACGATTACCTTAGAGGCGGACCGAGTTAATAGATAGGTTGGTTCTATGAGCCCAAGAAACCCAAAGGCTTAAAAAGGGACATATTCAAATAATTGCTCAGAGTATCAAGAGTTCAGAGCACTTTCCTGAAAATACCGCGATAATTCGTCAACCGAACCTAATAACGATGTCAGGCACATATCTTTTCAGACACATCAAACTCCAGCAGTTGATTGTTATGGATTTTAGATTAAGGCTTATACAGGGGATGTAAGCCTAAACACCCGTAATTTTTGATTTAGGACATATGTAAATTATTACTGTTATTAAGTGCTTAAAAAGTATAAAAGCGTAGATTCCGCCTACGAGTGGGAAACCAGAGTAAAATCTGTTGTTATCTTATCAAAACCATACCCGTTTATCATCAAAGCCTGAAATCATCTATCCTAAATCTATAGGATTTTTTTAACATTTGATGGGAATTCCAATGTTCAATGTTGTTAGTTTCTGGTAGTGGGTTCTTCTTAAGTTCACTACTAATGTCGGCTTTTGAGAAATTTTTGTGATAATTTTCAGGAGGTTGAAATGAAGCATAGAAAAGCAATTCTTGTCATTTCAATGTTAAGCGCAGCTATGGTTATAGCGATATTTTTTAGCGTACTTCATGTAAAAGCCCAGATAAAAGATCTGTTCAGAATGAACAAGGTGCTTCAAGCAGAAGGCTACTATATGGCTGATTTCGAGTTCAAGATGATGGGGATGGCCTATTGGCTGGATCACGGACATTATTACAAAGCGTTATCACAAGTCAGTCTACTGCAGAAGCAGTTAAAAACAAGAGAAGGATTAATCAAAGTGCCGAAGTTTGCCAGCAAGGAAGATGAAATGGAATTCTATTTAAATCTGCAAAACCCGAAGACAGGAGCATTTATGGATGATTCTTACCCCTACTGCACATATAATGAACCTACGGAAAACATCTTAGCTCATCTTGACGCGCTGGCTAAAGAGACAGGAAAGCCATTACGCTTGAAGTACCCTTTGAAATACTTGGACGAGATAAGAGAGCCAGAAGAGTTAAGAGCGTTTCTCGACGATATGTCAAACGTCGGCTGGATAGCCGCCAAATTACCGCAAACTACCTTTGTATTTGCCAGAAGTTTATTAAGTTATTGCAACGGGGAGGGTGTTATCGGAGAACTCAATTTATATGATTACTCTCCCGAGTGGAAAGAAGCTTTGCTGCAATGGTTCTATGACAATCAGGATCCGCAAACGGGATTTTGGGGTCCAAAATCAAGAAGCGGCGGTCAAATGCTGAGAAAAGATTTAACCAACACAGCCTCAATTGTCAAGACATTCGTTGACAGAAAGGGCAATGATATTTACGAATCATTCCCTTTGCGTTATAAACAGGAGATGTTTCAGACAGCCCTTGAGGTTATGTCCGAACCCATGCCAGCTGCTGACGATTTAGACGAATCTCATGAATGGTCGTTGAAAATGGACAAAGGCACAGCCATGGTGACCAGATATTTATGCAAATATGCATCAGATAACGATAAAGCTAAGGCGAAAGCATTGTTAGAAAACTATGTTAAAATAATCTTTGAAAAGTATTACGTTTCAGATGAAGGAGCTTTCAGCTATTACCCTGATTCCCAGCATGCTGCTTTAGATGGTACGGGAAGTAAAATCAACGATTTTATCGACAGCGGTTTTTTCTCGGCGGAAAAGCAACAAGAATTATGGGGATGTTCAGAAAAGAAAATACTTGGAACCCAGTTACCGGTTGTACGAAGATATCTGATGGATGTAAAAACTGTTATGCTGCTATCATGGCGCAACGTCTATAGTTAATGTGAAATAAGAAATATGTTAATGGATTTGAGGTTGCTCTCCACGAATACTGCCTGACTGATCCTTTAAAGTGGAAAAAGCCTTCTCTAGTTTTCGTGAATTCTATGTTGGATCTGTTCCATGAGGCATCTCTTTAGATTTTATCCAGCAGATGTTTGGGATTATGAACAAAGCATCCTGGCATACCTTTCAAGTTCTAACGAAGAGAGCAGAACGACTTGAAGAACTAGCTCCTTATCTGAAATGGAGCCCTAACATCTGGCAAGGGGTAACCGTTGAAAGTGATCAATATAAATACCATAAATACCGCATTGATTCCTTGAGGAAAGTGAATGCGAAGGTCCGATTTATTTCTTTTGAACCGCTAATAGATGAGGTTAAAAACCTTGATTTAACAGGTGTGGACTGGGCGATTGTTGGTGGAGAAAGTGGGTTTAAGTCCCGAAGGATGGACTCTGAGTGGGTATTGTCAATCAAGAATGAATGCGACCAACAAGGTGAATGCGGAGTCAGTTCTCATCTGGGTTCGAAATGTTCATCAGTAATTTTTTTAAAACCCAGGGAACTTTTTAACCCTCTCATGAATCCTAAGTACTGAAATGCATTTCAAATTGAAATAGTTAGGATGAGGATAAAACGTGAAAGAAAATCTGATTGGCAGAGCTCGGCTGGGTGACCTGGACGCTTGGGAAGAATTAATCCGGGAGATCTATCCCCAGGCTGCCAAGCAGGCTTTCTGCCTGCTGCGGGATAAAGATCTGGCCCAGGATGCCGTCCAAGTCACGGTTGTTCCGGGCCCGGGTCCGCTTGCAGGAGACCTTGAAGCAGTATAGAAAAAAACCAAAGGAGCGAGTAGACATGACGCTGGAGTCCTCAGATATCATGGACTGAA
>NZ_AGAF01000136.1 GCF_000224515.1 Desulfosporosinus sp. OT
ACTTACCCCACCTTCCCGCTGAACTTATTCGACTGCTTAGAACGCGCAATCATATCCCAAAGTAATTCTTCGCGCTGATAGGCTGCATTTTCAAACTCTAGGGAGAGTTTCAGCGCGCCGGTCGGACAAGCCTCGGTGCATAACCCACACAAAAGACAGCGGCCAATGTTCATAACATACGTCTTTAAGAGCTTTTTATTGTTCTCATCCTTTTCGCTGGTTAGATCAATGACTTGATTCGGACAAACGTTGACACAAAGTCCGCAAGCAATACACTTCCCAGGTTCAAGAACCATGGAACTCCGCGTCCGGGGAGGCAGACTCGGCTTTACTTCCGGATAAGCTTCTGCAAGATTGGGGCCGACGAAACGTTTGAGTGTAATACTCAAACCTTTTAATAAACCTTTACCAAACACGCTTTTACCCTCCAATCCGCAAACTGAGCAACTCGTAAAAATAAATACCAATCCCTGTTAAGAAAATGTTCGCCAAGGATAAAGGAAGCAGGATTTTCCAGGCAAAATGCATCAGATGATCGATTCTCATCCGGACAAAGGTCCAGCGAATCCACATCATCAGGAAAATGACTGACCAGATTTTGAGAATGAACCAGAGCCAGCCCGGCAGGAAGCCAGGGCCATTCCAGCCACCCAGAAACAGCGAAACAGCAATTACCGATGTAGCCACCACATTACCATATTCGGCGAGCATGAACAGTCCCCACCGGAGCCCAGAGTACTCTGTGAACGGTCCAGCGACAATCTCCTGCTCTCCTTGAACCTGATCAAAGGGTGCCCTGTTCGTTTCCGCAATACCGGCTATCAAATAAATGACAAAGGCTAAAGGTTGCAGAAAAATGAAGGGAACGGTTTTCTGAGCCTCGATAATCGAGGATAGATTGAAAGTCTGTGTAATCATGACAACCCCTAACAAAGAAAAAAGCAAAGGGATTTCATAACTAATCATCTGGGCTACCGCTCGCAGTCCCCCTAATAAGGAGTATTTGTTATTGGATGCCCACCCCGCCATTAACAGCGCCAAAGTTGATAGAGATGAAATTGCTAAAAAGTAGAAAATTCCCAAATCAAGATTAATTGCTACCATTCTTTTCCCGAACGGAAGCACACCAAAAGCCATCAAGGTAACCCCCACCAGAATCATGGGCGCGATTTTAAAGAGAAATTTATCCGCCCTGGCAGGCGTGATATCTTCCTTACCCAACATTTTTACCGCATCGGCAATAAATTGAAACCAGCCATGTGGCCCTACTCGATTGGGACCGGGTCTTTGAGATACCCAATGGGCAAATTTGCGTTCCACCAAACTGAGAAACAACGCTGCAACAACCATAATCAAAAAGAGCACAATAAACACAATAATATTAATCGTTAAATCAGCACCAAATGAGTGAGAGTCCGCAAACAGGCCGCGGATGGCATCCGCAATATTTACAAACACATTGTTTAAAGCGTCCATTGTTTACTCACCTCTTCCAGTTCCGAAACTCCCGCTTCGCAAAAGCGAGAATTTCATACTCTACATCGGTAGAGATAGACTCCTCCTTCACCGCAAATGTCCTCTTGGGATAAGTGGCTCAGCGAAACCTATCCTCAGCGCAATTGTATTCGTAAAGTGCCGTGCACTTCGGCGATAGTGTCCACCGAACACTATCGTCATCGGAAACTTTCTTACCGAATTCCAGATGTTCAGCTTTGACTGAACAAGTTTACAGCCGATCTCTACTTATCTACTTCCCCCAAAACCAGATCCATCGATGCGAAAATAGTCACAAGATCTTGGATCTTCCAGCCGGCAATTATCTCCGAGAGCATCTGAACGTTGACAAAGGCTCCGGTACGTATCCTTACCCTAGCCGGTTTCGTTGTCCCATTACTCACAAGGTACCAGCCCATTTCGCCCTTAGGGTTCTCAACTCGATGATAAACTCTGCCGGCCGGAGGCTTAATCACCTTAGAAACTTTCGCCATCACAGGCCCGGTTGGGATATCTCTCAAGGCTTGGAGGAGAATCTTTCTGCTCTCCTGAATTTCCAGCAGCCGAAGAAGATGCCGATCATAGGTATCGCAGCCATAGAGCACCGGAATATCAAACTCAAACCGGTCGTAGATACTGTAAGGCTCAGCCTTGCGTACATCATACTTTACCCCAGAGGCCCGGAGATTTGCTCCCGTGATCAGCAGATTTTCTGCCAACTCCTTAGGGAGAATACCTACACTTTTCATGCGCGCTTGAGCAATCTCATTGCCGAAAAAGATCCCAAAGTACTCCTCCATATTCTCGGGCAGATCATCGAGAAAACTCTGCAAGGCAGGCCAAAATTCATCTGGCACATCATGACTAACCCCACCGATACGAAAGTAATTTGGTGTCATACGATTGCCGGCTGTCATTTCAAAAAGGTCGAGAATCCGTTCGCGGTCACGGAAACAATAACTCCAGGGGGTCCAGCCGCAAATATCTAACGACCCACTGGCAATCATTACCAGGTGACTGGCAATCCGCCCCAATTCTGCAAAGATAACGCGGAGGTACTCCGCCCGTTCGGGAACTTCCAGGTCCATCAATTTTTCAACCGCTTGGACGTAACCAAGACTGTTATGCGGACCTGCCAGATAATCCAAACGGTCCGTGTACGGAATAAACTGAGTATACGTGCGGCTTTCCGCCATTTTTTCCAAAC
Organism: Desulfosporosinus sp. OT; assembly: GCF_000224515.1. Lineage (GTDB taxonomy): Bacteria > Bacillota > Desulfitobacteriia > Desulfitobacteriales > Desulfitobacteriaceae > Desulfosporosinus. Next base: position 2,702 of record NZ_AGAF01000136.1, read on the forward strand.
CACGATGGAGATACCCAATTTTGGGTTCAACTTTAGTGACAACTTCGCCATCCAAATGGACCACCATGCGAAACACGCCATGCGTACTCGGGTGTTGGGGGCCCATGTTCAGTGCATATTCTTGAGTTCCTGCAATTGTCATCGTTACCCCACCTATTCCCCTTCTTTTCTTACTCGCATCACCGCACGTTGTTCGTGACTTTCAATAACATAATCTTTGCGCATGGGATATCCTTCAAAATCATCCCACAAATATATCCGCTTCAAATTTGGGTGTCCTCGGAATTGAAGGCCGAACATATCAAACGCTTCCCGCTCCAAAAAGTCTGCCCCTTTCCAAAGACATGTGGCAGAGTCCAGCACGGGATTATCCCGTTCAACTCGGGCAATAATGCGTAAACGCTGGGGACCGCGCAGACTGGATAATTGGTAAACAACTTCAAGATGATCCTCCAGATCCATTCCGGCTAGGTCATGCAAAAAATCACAAGGTACATCCACAAAGTTCTTGGCACCCGTTAACGCTTCAATGGCCTCAGCGGAATTAATAGTTAATTCGAGTACGCCCAGGCTCTCTCCAACTTCTCCCTTGACCCGAGCCGCCAACTCACCCACTCGCGCTCTCAACACTTCATTTGCCATGCTTCATTAACCTCACTTTGGAGGGATTTTGGATCTTCTGTTTAAGTTGGAGCATCCCATAAATCAAAGCCTCCGGCCTGGGTGGGCAGCCTGGGATATAGACATCAATCGGAATAATACTATCCGCCCCCGGCACCACGGCATAAGAATCGGCAAAGGGCCCTCCCGAGCAAGCACAATTACCCATAGCAATAGCCCATTTAGGCTCCGGCATTTGATCATAGATCCGTCGCGCGACAGGTGCCATTTTCCTGGTCAAAGTTCCTGCCACAATCATTAAATCAGCTTGCCTCGGTGAGGCTTGAAAGACCTCATAACCAAAACGCGATAAGTCATAACGAGCACCTCCTGTCGAGGCCATCTCAATCGCACAACAAGCCAGACCGAATGAATTCGGCCAAAAAGAATGCACTCGACCCCAGTTCAGAAATTTTTCGATGCTGGTCCGCAGGATGTTTTTTTCAGCCGCAACCTCAGCCTCCCGCAGCTCTTTCTCCCTTTTTACATCCACTCCAAAGCACCTTCCTTCCAAGCGTACCAAAAACCGACGATGAGAATGATCATAAACACAAACATTTCAACAAAAGCAAACGCTCCTAGTTTACGAAACATCAAGGCCCAAGGATACAAAAAAATTGTTTCTACATCAAAGGCAGTGAAGACAATAGCATAGAGAAAGTAGTTACTTTTGAATCCAATCCACGCCCTGCCAATTGGCTCGTTACCGCATTCATAGGTCGTTAACTTTTCCCTATGCGGCTTATGGGGTGCCAACAGACTAACCACAGCCATAACCACGATGGGTAAGGCTACTGCAAAGGCAAACAACAATCCTACTGCCGCAAAATTGTCTGACATTTTCAATTCCCTCCCTTTCTCCTAAAGGTTACCGATTCCTTCGTCTACCTGTTTTTAAATTAACTGCTTGAATTCTTTTGAGTTTCTCTTGTAATTTTTTCCCCTCCTTTCTGCACCCTGCATCCTGCTCAGCTCCCAACTGTTTACCACTCATTGGAACGCCATTGCAAAACTGCTAACGTTATATCTTCACCTCTGCTGAAGCCAATTCAAGATTCGAGATTCGAGATTATGTTGAGATGCGTGGTTCGAACTCGAATTGTTTTCGGCAGAAAACAAGATTAACAATTTATCCTTATTCTCCCTACTTCTTGACATACTCAAGGATTTTGGCTTCCACATGGCTTAACCACCGGACATCGGCTTCAGCATGGAACAAGGCCGCATCGGTGAGCAAGCCTGTCATCATATTGTCCCGGTTAATGCCTTTTTTGGTCAGACGGTACTTAGTTTCCGTCAGTTCTCTCATTTGTTCCATATAAATGTGAGTCTGTCGTTCAATTAGTCGGAGCGCAAGCTCCGGATTCTCTCGGTTTGTGAATAATAATTTGATAAAGAGTTCATCGCGTAAAGGGCGAGGTTTGGTAGCCGGTTCCTGGAGCCAACGCTCGAGCTCTTGGACCCCTTTCGAGCTAATATCGTACACTTTCTTGTCTGGGCGGGAATTTTGCTCTTCTTCAGTGCCACTAACAAAACTTTCTTTTTCCAACCTGTCCAAGGTCGTGTAGATTTGTCCGTAATTAAGGTTCCAGAAGTTCCCTATTCGCTCATCAAAAATACTTTTTAGTTCATATCCATGGCGTGGGGCCTCTTTCAAAATACCTAAGATGGCGTGTTTAACCGGCATGACTTACTTCTCCCCTTAATTTTTCTGTATAGTTTTTCTGTTAAAGCTGCATCAACATTACAACTTCATGATTGTCTGGCCCAAGCCCTGTTCCAAGATACTCTAAGCTAATGATTCATGTCTAAAGATCGTATCCATATGCATGGAACCACTTGGGGGCTAAATCAACATTCCTTTCATTTTTCTCCTTTACTCCGAACGCAATGCTTGGACCGGATCAACCTTTGAGGCCAACCAGGCGGGGTACACTGCGCTCAGACCAACTGCCAAAGCCATAGCGAGGGCAACGCCAATATTCCTGGTCCAAGGAATACTTACTTCTAGTACCCACCCAATTGTATTTTTATCAAACATCGTGCCCGAAATCTGGATAATTATTGCCACCGGAATGGCTAGAATAATCCCAGCTAGGAACAACGCCCCCGCTTCAATCATGAACATACTTCTGATTTGCCCACGTGTAAGACCTACAGAACGGAGGGTGCCAATTTCGCGGACCCGCTCCAATACTGAGATCAGCATAGAATTAGCAGTACCCGCCGCTGCTACCAACAGGCTCACGATGACCACTAAGTTAAAGATATCGGTGATCCTTCTTGTCAACTTTAACATGCTGTCCACGTAATCCGACGCCAAAGTCACTTGCACTCGAAAGTCACTTTTCAGATTTGCTTCAAGCCGATTCCGTACCAAGGCCGGAGACACGCCTGGGTCTAAAGCTAACCAAACATAATCAATCGAGTGGTCGCCCCAGTAACGAATATAGTCTTGACGGTTCATATACACACTGCCATTATAGCTATAGAAATCCTTTGTAATACCCGCAATAGCAAACTGAATGGTTCCGGCAGGGGTGGGAATCGCCAGCTTTTCTCCTATGTGCAAACCATAGATTAAAGCCATGGATTGAGAAACCCATATTTGACCTTTCTGTTCCAGAGCGTCTAAGGCTTCTTCCGGCCTTGGCTCGATCACAGGAGGAACGCTAAATTGGCGCCAGTCTGCGATATCGTATAATTGGAGATCAACAAGATTACCCTGCCATTGAATGCCGGTGGTACGTATTCCTGCAACGACTCTTACCCCGTCCACCTTCCGTACTCGTTCTAACAACAATTCCGGTAATCCTACTTGATTGCTGAAGGCGGTCTGCAATCCTTGGGTAATCACGATGTCCGGCGAAATTAAGGCATTACAGTAGCTGACCATTGTCTGGTTAACGCTGGCAAGTATTCCTTGGAAACCGAAAGCCACAGCCAAGCCAAGAAGTATTGGCATCCCGGCAGCCACCGCGCGTCTTGGGGCGCGCCGAAAGGAGTTTATCCCCAGACGGCCTTCCAACCCAAAAAACATTTCAACCAAGGGTTCTAACCTTCGTAAGAATAAGATCAAAATAGGCGGCATCGAGACGGCTGCCCCTATCACTATACCGGATAATGCGGCCTGAAATACTAACGACATGTTGTTTACGCAGGTTAGAATTGCCAAGGACGTAATCATTAGCATAGCGCCAACCAAGACCCGCCACCGAGTGTAACCAAGTTCAGTATTAGAGTATTGGCTGTTCATAGCCTCGATTGGGGCGATACGGGCAGCCTTCCAGGCGGGCAGCCAAGCGGAGATAAGACAGGCCAATACACCAGCAAGCCAGATTATGGCGTAATCAAGCGCTGTAAAACGAATGCGGGGGATGTATACTTTATACACATCACGCAAAGTATCGCTCACTGAGCTCAACAAACCTTGGGCCAAGTAAGTTCCCAAGAGGAGACCAAGTGAACTGCCGATCACCCCGATTAGTAAGACCTGGACTATGATTAATTTGTGAATTTCCCAGCGTTGCCAACCTAAAGCTCGCAGGATACCAAGGTGACAGCGTTGTTCGGATACCGAGACTCGCATGGAATTATTCAGGACATATAAAGCCAGGAACAATCCCATGTACCCATAGACATTATCAAGGCTCTTTAAAAAAATCATCATTTTGTCTGTGTTCTCACTTCGCCTCAAAGGAGTGAGCACTTCTACGCTATTACCCAAGCTTTCTTGTAAGGCTTTTTGCACCGCGTGAACATTCTCATGCGTTTGCAGAACAACACTTATGTACGATAGTTTGCCTTCCAACCCGAAAGCCTTCTGGGCTGTAGTCAGGGGCATAAAGACCACTGCGCCACTATTGGCCCGAGCCACTCCACTGTCTTCTAAGATCCCAACTAAGCTAAAACCCTGCATTCCTTGTATAGTCTGGATCTGCCAGATATCTCCCACTCGTACTGATTTCCCTCGCAGCAATTCCTTGGGAACTGCGATTTCTCGCTGGTCTTTGGCGGGCATGCGGCCTTGCCTTAGGTGATAAGAACGAATTTTTTCATCTTCTCCGGGCACAATGCCCATCACTGTGGTAAATCCCGGCAATTCATTGATTTGCGCGGAGATCTGCACGAAAGGAACCGCCAATTGTACCCCTGCAGTCTTTGGCACTGTAGCCAATAAGTACTCACTCATGCCACCTTGAGGGGCTTTCACCTCCAACTGGGCATTGCCCCCCAGCAAACCTGCTAACTCTCCGGTCACATAATCGATACTACCATGCAACCCTTGCAACGCAACCAAGGCTGCTATTGCTACCGCCACACTCAGGGTGGTTAAAATCGCCCGCAGTTTACGACGCCGAAAATAGGTTAAAGCTAACTTTAGACTCAACAACTCTCTCACCTCGCCGCCGAATCGAGGATTCGCCCATCTTTCAGGGTAATAAGAGCGTGACCATAAGCAGCAACCATCGGATCATGCGTAACCATAATCAGGGTAACTCCCAGGTCTTCAGTGATTTCTTTCAATATAAAGAGCATTTGATCCCCAGTTTTGGAATCTAGGTTACCGGTCGGTTCATCGGCCAGAATAAGCGAAGGATGGTGAATAAGAGCCCGTACAATGGCTATCCTTTGCATTTGACCCCCTGATAATTCTGCCGGATAGTGTTTACGCTGGTTTTCAAGACCCACCCGCTTCAGCCAGTCACTTACCTTCGGCTGCCAAACTGAGCGAGACTCGCCTACCATAAGCAAAGGCAAAGCGGCATTCTCCTCGGCACTCAAAGTAGGGATCAGATTAAATAACTGAAAGACAAAACCAATTTCTTGACGACGAAACAGAGTTAGCTGTTTATCCTTCCAACCGGAGATTGCCCGGCCATTGAGAAACATATCCCCTTGGCTTGGCTTGTCTAAGCCAGCCACTAAATTTAAAAGTGTCGACTTGCCGGACCCACTGGCCCCCATAACTGCCAGGAATTCACCTGCTTTGACTTCTAAGCTCACTTTATCCAGAGCTGCTACCTGTTCTTTGCCCTGGATATAGTGTTTACTCACTTGATCTAGCCTCACCTCACATCCCCTGATTTGGTTTTCTCCCACGGATTCCTTGGTTTTGATCACTGCGGTTTCAACCATAGTTACACCCTCTCTGCCCCTATAGCTAAAAGTATATATCTAGCTAATAGTATATATCCAGAGAGGGTGAACATCAATAGGTAGTTTCCGATAATTTGTGAGCAGCAACGTTAAGAAAGACGTATGAGACTATGGTAAATCAGCTGTAAAATGAAAAATTAAACCTACTTCATGATCTATCGTCTATTCTGGTAAATGCTTAAACACAAACCATACATAGAGTGGCGTGAGCAGATTAATAATCTTATCAAGAATACTAATAAACCTTATTATGACCTTAACCATAATTTGTTAAGACATCAGTCCACAACAATGGATCTTCGATGCCTAAGCGCCAAATGGCAACTCCATGCAGTTGATTTTTCTTAGCACAATCTAACTTTGCACTTAAGCTGCGAACATTTTCTAGATAAATTTCATGACGCACTCCGGCATCGGTAAACGTATAGTGAGGAACTTGTTGTGTTTCATCATACAAAATGCTGACCTTATGTTTCCGCGCTAAATTATTGGCTTGAGCATAAGATATATACGTTGGTGATGTTGGCTTGTTTGACGCCCAGTTGCTGGCATATACAGGCAGGCCTATGACAATTTTTTCTTTGGGAATCTTCCCCGTTGCATATTCAATCACTCGGTTAACCCAACCCTGAGAGGCGATAGGACCTTGAGTCGTACCCACACCATGTTCTTCATAAGTCATTAAGACAACTTCATCAGCTGCTTTACCAATCGCAGCATAATCAAAAGCACCTGACCATGTATCATTTGGATCGTCGTGGTATTTTGCTGGTATCGATACATTAAGAACTTTATCTTTCGCTTTTAGAGCACTCTGCAATTCTTTAATAAATGTAGAGTAATTATTGCGATCAGCCGATGAAATTTTTTCTATATCGATGGTAATACCATCCCAATTTTCTTTGGTTGTTAAGGCAAGCAGATTGTTGATAAAGCTTTTACGAACTACTGGATTCGCCAAGACCTGATGAGCTACTTGTGGATCAAATTGCTTTTCACTCAAATTATGAACTAATGCGTAAACTTTCACTCCTCCTTTCTGAGCTATTTCCTTAATGCTTAAATCAACATTCGCATTCTTAACTTTGCCTGTTCCATCGAAGGAATACCAGAAAAATGCTAGTTCATCAATGGCTTTAATGTGTTTGATCACGGATTGCTTTGCCTTTGATTCGACACTTCCTAAGTCAGTATAAAAACCTAAAACAACACGTTTCTCTGAGCCTAAAACATCTTTACGGGAAGCCTCAGCTTGTGGAGGTTTGTCTTTGTCACCTTTATGAGATGGGGACGATGACTGCGGTGTAGGCTGAGCGCCTGCACAACCGAGCAGCGCTGAACCTAATATTATAAAGGATACAATAAATAAAGTCAGGTACCGTTTCATGCTTTCACTCCTTCGTCATTTCGGTAACTGACTTATATTTTATCCTCTTCATTTTTCCTTATGTATGAACCTCTGCAATGACTCTCTCTTCCATTGCATATTCCCTACGTACCACGACACGATAAAGATATAATCCTAATCCGCGCTGTGAGTACTGTTTCACCTGTAGAGTTTAGTAAAAATCAACCAAATAAATGTATAAACGAGAAGGATTCTGGCTGGAGAGAGAGAAAGTATATTGAATTGTGTAAAATTTACCCAAATCCTTTTCCACCAGAATAGTCAGATTAAGATTAGGGGCAGAAGGACGGTAGTGGTTTATGGTTAGTAACAGTGAACCGCATAGGATAACATCGGGAGGAGGGTTTCGTTTAAATTCTCCCCTTGACAAATTGCATATTGCAGAGATTATTGAGTTTCTTCCCGATGCCACCTTCGTCTTAGACGAACAAAGACGAGTTGTAGCCTGGAACCGGGCGATGGAGGCTATGACCGGGATTAAGAAGCAGGACATAATTGGACATGGTGATTGTCGCTATATGATTCCTTTTTACGGTGAGCCGCTTTCCGGTTTGATTGACCTCGTCTTCGATTATGATGAAAAAATTTCCGCAAAATACGATTTCGTGGAACGAGATGGATACGTATTACGTGTTGAGATATATATCCCAACATTATATTGCGGCCGAGGAGCCTATTTATGGGCAGCGGCGTCTCCTTTGTTCGATGAGGAAGGCCGCGTAATCGGTGCCTTCGAATCAATTCGGGACATTACCAAACGTATAGAAATGGAACAAGAGATTAAACGTCACCATGACGAACTGCAAACCCTCGTCGAGGAAAGAACGCGAGAGTTGCAAGAGCGAACCCGGGAGTTGTCAGAAGTTAATATCCAACTAAGAAAAGAAGTTAGCGAGCATCGGAAAACGGAAAAAACCTTGCGGGAAGTAAACCAGCGTTTGACTGACATAATAGAATTTTTGCCTGATGCCACTGTAGTAGTTGACCAGGATAAAAGGATTATCGCCTGGAACAGGGCGATGGTGGAGCAATCTGGAGTGCCAAAAGAGGATATGTTAGGTAAAAGCAACCGTGCTTTGAGCCTTGCCTTCTACGGCATTGAGAGGCCC
>NZ_AGAF01000135.1 GCF_000224515.1 Desulfosporosinus sp. OT
CTGTTAAGTTGGGTTTGTATAGCACTTGTGACTCCACTTACATACCCTAGCTGAGTTGAGGTCACGGAGCTTACTGCCACCTTGCCGCTTGCGTCGGAAACCAGAGCCCTGCTAGCTGTAAGATTACTCGAAGCAATAGTCGATGCACCACCAGTAATGGCAGGCTGTTTCCCATTCCACGTAGTTCTCTCAGCATCCGTTACGAAACGATTACTCGCATCCTGAACAATAATTGATGGTGGATGTGTGTCGGGGTGGGCATAGTTATTCGCCCCAACTGCGATGCCGTCAAGCTTAACCTTATCTGTGGCAATCATGAATCCGTCAACCGTGGTTGTTACGTCTGCGTGAGCAGCCCCACCAGATCCGACATGAGAAGTTGGGGCCGCATCGGTGATGCCATACCCAGCTAAGGTCGTGGGATTCGTCCCCCCCGTGACCCTACCCTTGGCGTCCGTTGTAACTGATTTGTAAGTTCCGGCTGTACCAACACTCGCTAACGTGACAGCAACTGTAGCGTTTGCGCTACCATCAAAGGTCGCGGAGCCGGTAGCATCTGCTGATAACACTATAGTACGAGCAGTCTGTAATTTTGTGGCCGTTGCAACATTGTCTCCTGTTGAGGCAAGTTCTTTCCATGCTGTCCAAGACCCAACCCCGCCCGCCTGGGTTGGATTTCCAGATCGAATAAACGTCCTGTTTGAGGAGTAGTTAGTAACCATTTGAATAATGGTATCCCCAGCGCCATGAATGACTAGTAATTGGCACCAACTAAAGCTAATTCCAGATGGGAGTGTCCCTGTTACTGTGGCGTTGAGCCTGTGCATCCCGCTTAATACTATTGCGTCTATATCTACAGTACTTGCTTCATTGAAATTCTGTGCCAAACTACTAGCATGAAAACCATCAACTGTATCCGCGTTACCGCCATTGGCCGGAAGCGACGCGGGGAAATCTGTAATTTGGGATTTTACATGATTATGGCTAGTAGACGCCTTACTTGCAGGATCAAAATTCCCCTCGTGCCACAAATTAAACCCATTGAATTTAAATTCTAGTCCGAATATCTTCACATGTTCACCCCCCTCCTTATCCCGTAACAACGACTCTATATTGACCTGCGCTTGGCGGCGAACCAAATAGTAGCTTGATGTGATTGGCGTCCACGATTTGCATGTCGGCTATCACCTGATTATACGGACTGACATTTTCACGGACTAAAACAGTTATATCCATGGTGTTTAAGGCATGAGTAATTGAAAAAGTCGTTGTGCTCCCATCCCCAATAGACACCGCATACTTGTCAGTTTTCAGAGCAAGCTGATTTGTCATGGACGTAGCAAAGTTCGGATCGTCTCCCAAGGCTGCAGCTAGTTCATTTAGTGTGTCCAAAGTACCTGGTGCAGAAGCTACTAAGGCTGCCAAAGCTGAAGCGACAAACGCCGTATTGGCTATTTGTGTGGAATTAGTCCCAGCAACAGCCGTAGGAGCAGTCGGCGTTCCTGTTAGGGCTGGAGATGCCAAATTTGCTTTTAAGTTTAGTGCCGTTTGTTGGGCAGTCGACACGGGCTTATTTGTATCACTCGTATTATCAACATTTCCTAAACCAACATCTGCTTTGGCTAACGTACCCCAAGACAAACTTCCTGCTGTGGACCCGGCCTTTAAAACCTTACCATTATTTGTTGTGCCAGTGGCCGGAACATGAAGGTTTCCATCGCCACTAGGATGGACATAGTTATTAGCCCCGGTAGCAATGCCATTCAGTTTTGTCTTATCCGCTACGCTCATGAGTCCATCCTGGGAAGTCGTTGCATCAGGGATAGGATCGACTCCGGTACTCAAGTGTTCGCTGGCATGATAGGGGAATGGATGTGAGTTAAGAACTTCGATGTATTCCACCATAATTTCCGTGCCCTCATCCAACCCCCCGGCAATCTGAAAACTCGTCGGAGAGGATTCGATCAGCGCATCGTTCTCTTGCTTTTGGCCAAACATGTACCAAAACAACATGTTTGTTCCAGGCTTATACGTTCCTTTGGTAAGGTTAAAGGTTGTCTGCCCTGCGCCTACCGTAAACATCTCTTGCCTAATTAGAAAACTTGATGGGTTGTCATTGGCATTTAACGTCCCGTCCTCAAGGATCATAAGATTTGCACCGACTTTAATAAGTCCTAGCAATGAAGTGCTTGCAATCGGAATATCTTGGCCGCCCATTTGGGTCCAGGTATTTGCAGCTGTATCCTTGTAGATCTTTCCGGTATCCGTGGCAAGGTAAACCATCCCGCTGCCCGTGGCGGCCGGCCTCGTTGCTTCAGCGCCTCCCCGAATCTCCGGAGTGCTCCCGCCGTTTTTGATCGGCGTAAACCCAAGCGCAGCGGTTATACTTTGGGCAGTAATTACTTGCCCCAGGTCTATCCAAGTCGTACCACTCCAGCCATAAAACGTCTTATCCGCAGTATTGAAAAAGATTTGCCCCGCTACAGGATTACTTGGGGAAACTGCTAGGTTCTGTATCCTTGCATTCTGTAATTCATTTTTTACCAGATCTAGATTTGCTAAGACCTGCAAGTTATCTCCACCTCCCTAATTCAAATAAGCTTTGCCAGCAAAGGCTGCCGTAAAGCTTATTTGGACCCTTTGAACAGAAATATATTCGATATCACCAAGCACAATGCTCCCCGCACTATCAACAATCGTAACAGCCGGGAATCTCCCTAAATTGTGACTGATAATCCAAACTTGTGCCGGTGAGATCTGTTGATGAATATAAGTTGAAACTGCTATTTGAGGAACCTGGTCAGCTGTTATAAAGCCAGCGTCATTTTCGAGCTGAGATAATTTAGTTGGGATACTTTCAGGAGTCGTCAGCGAAAGGTTTTCGGTAATGATTCCCTCTGCTAAGCTACTACCCCAAAACTCAACGAGAACCGTATCGTTGACTTTGACCTCGCTAATATGCAAGGCTATCGGTAGTTCTGGAGTGATGCTGTTCGACTCCGGAAATAGCACCCGGGCTTTTCTGTTTTCATTGTCTGTAGTAGATACAATGCCTTTCTTTGTCATGATGCCCCTCCAGATCTACATATGTCAGATACTACAATATCTCAAACCAAAAATCGTTTGCTTTTATGTCTTCAGGTTCCATAGTGGAAACGAAAAATCGAGTTATCGAATCAACCTTTGTACTTAAATCATTTAGCTCCTGTGCAGAAGAATCGACCCTTGCAGATAGATCATTTAATTCCTGTAAGGATGCATATACGAGAGAGTTATCAATGATTGCAGTGACGTTCAATGCATTTCCAACGATAATAACGACATCGACGCTTTTTTCAATGATATCTGCGCCGCCACCGGCAGGAATGTATTCTGCGTTAGCTCCGGAATTACCATAACAATAAAGAATCTCTCCAAGATCGGGGTCCTGCGCAAAGACCCCAAGCTCTTTCCAGTAGAAGGCTGTGGCGATTTCTTGATTTGAAAATGAGGTCCCCACTACTGCTTTACCATTGGTCATGGGCTTCAATTTTGAGATTGAGCATGATTTAACCTGATGCTTCAAGGCGGTTAAATCGGCTATAGCTGTACCAGCTAGGTCCCCATCGCCAATGGCAATCCGCGTAAAATTGAGATGGGCACCTGCCTGAGCTTTAGCCTGCAAGCTTCGGCCAGCATTTGTAAAGATTAGGCCGCCAAATGTACTCATATTAAACCACCTGCCCGAGTTGAATATAATCCCCGGTATGAACTACGCCGGCAAGGTACATGTCGAATTCGCCGTCAAGGGCAATTAATATTTCTTCCAGATGCGCACTCTTTCGTTTAGCCGAGTTGAGCACCTTAATAAACTGATTTGCCAGCTCTGCTGTCACCGTTGGATTGCTCGTAACCACTTTAAACATTCCTGGCTGCCCGCCATAGTCAAACCACTCCTCAACGTAACCATCACCAAAATACATTTGAATGACTTGCTCAACCGCGTAAGGGGTCCCCCGGTACATATGGACAATAATGGCCGTCTTAATCAGTTGACGCTTAACCGTAATATCAGCCGTTGCATCATACCAATCGACGTGAAACTGCCAGGCTAGTTCATCAAGAATTGGCTCGTCCAGCTCGCCAATCCTAGGGTAAATAAGACAGAGCTTTGTTTCAGCGGCAAGTTGCTGAAGCTGAGGATTGAGCGCCTTACAGAGGGCTATTGTCGTGGGATCTTTCTGCATGTAGGGACTTTGGAGGCTAAGCAGGTCAACGTTCGATAGATCCATTATTTCAACCCTCCATATGTCACTGTGATGGTGCCCACCTTTGCCACTTGAGTTCCCGTAATTTCCGTATAGACCGGGGCAGTAAAGTCGATTCGCTTAACTGCTGTCTTGGTTTCAGTCTGGGATTGATACAAGGCAGCTGCCTGAATAAAATACCTCAGCATATCCGGACTAATGGCAAGTCCAAGAGCACTTTGTTGCCATGAAACATATTGAGCGACTGCACTATCTGCACCACAATCGAGATTCTTTCCCTCGATGGCCTGTCGATAGTTTTTTTCATTGGTTGCTTGGTCTTTATCAAGATAATAAGTCAACTCGATGTCATAACTTACAATTGCCGCAGCTTGCGCATGGACATGGTCTGTCAGAGGCCGCTTATCCTTGGATGACAAAATAGCTAAAACTTTGTCTAAAATATCCTGCGTGGGAATCCCGCCATCTTTAAGTAAAACCGTAATCATTACTACGCAGGGGGAAGGGCTGTCAACATTGACATCCACAATCGTGCTATCCGCCGTTTTTGCCCAAAAAATATAGGCCCCCTCAGGCCCTGCTGTGGAAAAAGACTCCGGTACCAACCGAATTCTTTCCCGGTAATTTTCATTTTCTTCGACATCTGCACCGCCAGCACTGAAATCAGTATTAACGATGCTAGCGACATACGGAATCGGTTTGACGATGTTTTTTATCTGTCCAGAAGTGAAACCATTAAACTTGGCCCCAACGTCTGCAGCCCGAGCTATGGTATCAGCTGTTAACTGACCAGACGGAATAACGACATCGGCTGTCCCGATAAAATCTAGTTTTCCGTCAGGAGTGACCACGATGTCATCTTTCAAAATAGTGTAATCGGTCGGTTGGACAGCCGATAAGGTGATATGCAGCGGAACCGTTGCCGTCTCTGCTGCTAATCGCTTGCCCCGTTCTCCATAGAATTCGCCCAGGGCGTTCAGGACTTCGTCCCGAGCATACCTTAGGAGGTTTTGCTGGGCGCTGTCATTAATACTGTTCTTCAGACCAACGATGACCGGCGTCTCTTGCTGTAGAAACATGAGACGTTCATCCGAGGGATTAAAATTTACGCCTAAGGAGTCCTGGAAATCGTTGATCAAGTCTTGTTGGATGGTTCCGGCATCTACCTCAACGAAATTAATATCACTCATATCTCAATCACCACCTCCGCGTCAATGTCACCATCCGATGAGATACCTTTAACGTTAACGCTTTTAATCGTAACATCCGGCGCATAATCCTGCGCAAGGCGGTAGACATCCGCAGTATATAAAGCTGCAGCTAAGGAGGCCGGTTTGTCAATCAGGACAGGATTTATCCCCATGATACGGTTATAAGCAACGTCATAGCGCCAGGTACTAATGAGGTTCACAAAGTTTTGTACTTTCCGCTGTACTCCCTTGGCCGTCCAGTCTAAGTTAATGCCCTCGGAAGTATCAATTGTTTGTTGCACATATTTACCCTCCTGTTATCTTGCTCCAGTGATCCATTTCAGGGTTTTCTCGTTTGTAGTTGGATTTATCTTCAGGTCCATAAACCCCGCCATAATCTGCAAATGCTAGACCTGGAACGCTTACCGTTCCTTTGGAACCGCCCGCTTTCGATGCTGAAGCTGCGGCTGTACCAGGACGTACATATTCATCAAATTTAAGTTGGAGATCCGCGGCCAAAACGTTTCCCCCGTTATCTATAACTAGGTTTGATGCCTGTAGGTCTACCAATAACCACTTATTCCCTAGCCCTAATGGACTTCTACCAAGTATGAAGGGATAGGCTACGCCAGTGTCTTTAATTCGCTCCCATTCCTCCATCTCTCGGCGGGGATTTACGCCAAAGCTTACATTAAGTTTTAGTGTAATGCCGAGTGTATTCAGTGCAGGTCCCTTATTGTAGGTGCTCGGTTTCTTTCCCTGCGCATCCTGTTTTTCGGTATCCAGGGTTGTCCCATACTGCATATCACCTAGAGTGTATAGTTTTGAGTCCGTTATCTCAAAGACTTTGCTTCCGAACACGGCAATGGGCATTACGTCACCTCTCAAGCCTTTATAACTTCCTGAGCCTTAAAAAGCTCTTTTTATTTACAAACTTTTGAGTCACTTGATAGATAAAATATTTTCCATCAGCTATGCCAAAGTTTTGCAGCGATACCGTATTACCAGCGGCAAGCGCTGGATCCAATTGAATGGTGCCCGCGAAAGTTTGCTCAAATTTATTTCTGGACCTTAGTAATCCTATAGAAAAGCGTTTTGCTTCACTAATACTGTTTAACGTGAAGTTATTAAACTTGAGTGTCGGGCCGTAAGCTTCAGCCTTACTTTCAAATTGAATTTCTTTATTAGAATTAGATATCGAACATGCCCCAAAGACTTGATTTGACTTGTTTTTATAACAAAAATCTCCATCCATTAAATCGGGGGTTAATAATTTAATCGGAGATTGCGTTTCTATATATTGTTCATCGTATATTATAAGCTTTCCATTACTGATTTTGAGAGCATATCCCTCAAGCGAACAGCGCCAAGCTAAGAAATCAAAATCTGCCCTTTCGACCTGATCAAGTCTTGTATAGAGATAGTCCTGTGTTCCGTAAGTTTCAAGCGATAGCTCATGCTTCGTGGCAAACTCCTGCGAAACCCCTAATAGACGCACATTTTCCCATGTCTTGGTGTTTTCTGTCTTCGCCTCTTGTCTGATCGGCAGGGCCTTAAGGATAATAAGACCTCGCTTTTGAGAAATCTCATCTACATACATTTTTCCACTGTCGAATCCTGAATCTTTAACCTGAACAGAATGATTCTTCTCGGGGTTCCACTGACTCCAGAGCCCTTTAGGATCGTTGAAATGCAATTCTAGATTGTCTAGTTCCCCGCCAGCATTGTCAGTAAGCTCCGCTTTCCTAATTTCAACGGCATGGGTGATATCTTTACCTTCATAAATGAACTGCAATTATGTCACCTCTTCCATGGTGGTAGAGTGGCTGCAGCTGCGACTTCGATAATAGGGATCTTGAGGTCTATTCCTGCGCCAAATACGAGGATACTTGCGTATTGAGGGTTGGCCTGGATGATTACGGTGGCCTTGGCCTCATCGTTATAGGCGTCTAAGGCTAAGATGTCAAAGGTGTCACCGGCTTTTGTTGTATAGATAAAATAATTAGCCAAAAGCCATCCTCTCCTTCTCCTCAATATACTGATCAATCCAGGATTTAAAGAGTTCAAAGGAAGATTCTAAGGCTCTTTGAACCTCTGGACCACCGCCGACTTGGATGACTGGCGCAAAAACCACTTGTATTGGTGTTCCGCTTGAATTTGATGAGATTTGGAGAGAAGAAGAACTATCCCCTACACCTAGAATCCTAGCTGCCTGTGCCAATAGACTCATGCTTCGCGGGGTACGCTGGAGGGGGATTGCCATTTCTGGGCCTGCTTCACCAAAGATCGAAGGGCTTGAAGCTATGCCGCCGATAGCATAATGCTTAACTGATGGAGCCGATTGAGACGCGACCGAAGTAGATGTCGATTTACCTATGCCAAAGAAATTCTTTATTGGTTCAGCTACTTTACCTATCCAGGAAAAGAATTCCTTACCTTTCGCCATTACCCAATCCCAGTTCTTCCAAAGAGCTACACCAGCACCAATAAGTAATCCTATCGCCGTGACTACTACTCCTATTGGATTCGCTTCCATGGCCGCATTCCATAGCCATTGGGCTGCAGTAATAAATCCTAGAACTTTTGAGCCTCCTCCGGCAACAACTGTTTGATACTCGATCCATGCGCATTGAGTTGCGATATATCCACTCGATACCACAGATGCGATATTATTCGCATTTTGGGCGACCGTAGACGCGATAACTGCTGACTTCTGAGCAATATAAGCCGCTGTTAGGCCAGACGCGATTGGAAGTAGCCAATTAGAATTATCCTTAGCCCATTGGATTCCATCTCCTACAGCGCTAAAAGCTATTCCAACATCCTGAGTTATCTTTCCGATATCCGCATTTTCGGCCCAATTGTTTGCTGTTTTAACCCATTGGGTTAATTGCGGAAGAGCTTTCTGCCCAATAGTTGCAGACAATTGCTGAATATTAGTATCAAATAGCTTCGTCTGAATAGCAAAACTACTATCTTTTGTTCGATTAAAATCCCCCATCACATCTGATGAAATAGAAAGAAGATAATTGTAACGCAATAAAGTTTGCGATGCTTGATCCATCTTATCCCATGATGTTTTTATTCCCTTAGAAAATGCATACGCTTGCAAATTAGCTACACTTAGATTTTTACCTAGTTGCTTAAGCGGCTCAGTTTCACCCGAAATTCCAGATCTTATTTTTTCGAAAGCCTCTTCTGATGTCAAATTATAAAAACTTGCATAATCACCGGCTAACGAAGTTAAATTCTCAGACATCTGAATTAGGGAGTCTCCAGTTATACCGCTGCTTTTCATCATCGAGCCTAATGTGCTGTTATATTTCTTAGCTTCTAAATCAGAAAGGCCGAATGCATCTAATGCCGCTTTTGACCAATCATTAATTTTGCTAGCATCTTTCCCGAAAGTTACATCTACGACATTTTGTACTTCTGTGAGATCAGAAGCTAACTTTACACCCCCAAAAGCTAGATCCTTTACTTTATCGGCGATATTTTCTATAGCATTCGCAGCAAGATTACCAATGAACGTTCCTTTGATAATATTTCCAAGATTACCAGTTTCCTTGCTCGCCCTCTGAGCACTTTGAGCTAATCTCATTGTCTCTCCGGACGCCTTAAGCATTGCGCTCTGAAGGGAGGGATCGATCTTTCCTGCTAAAACGATAAGTGCTTTTAATTCTTTACTACTCGCCATTAATTAGCCTCCCTCCTCATCTGCTGCGACTCATCTGATAACGAAATAAGAAAATCAAATAGCTCTTCTAAAGGAATTTTGTAGCAAAACTCTGCCGAGGTTGATGTCGTCAATGTGACTCTAGAAATCATCTTCCTTAGTAATTCGTCAGAAGTTACTCCTCCGAATTGCGATAAAAAAAACTTCTGGCCAAAGATGCTCCTTTTTGGGCATCTCTCGCGCTTATTCTCATTACATCTAAGGTGTCAATTGAGGGATCTGCCTTGCTCACAGCTTCAGCAAATAAAAATAGTTGGTAATCTGTATCGATCTCCTCAACCGTGGGAGCATAACCGGCAGCTCTCATTCTTTTTCCAGCGTTGAGCTTATCCCTTGCTGTCATATTTTCAAAGTCATAGGGTAATTCATTGACCTCGATATCCCCTTCAGCCTTTGCAATTTTTAAAGGTTTAGAGAGTCTCATAACTTCAGCCATTTTGTAATTTCCTCCAATCATATTAAATAAAGCGACTCTCTTTAACCGAGAATCGCTTTTACCGCTGCCATATAATCCACGCCGTTAACCTTGTAGATATAGTTTTTCTTATCAATTAATATTGTTTCTGCCCCGTCAATCACTTGTCGATACCGGATAACCTCAAAGTCTGCACTGCCATCCATTGTTGCAGAAATTTCAACTTTGCCAGGGTCAAATTTTTTCTGAATTCCTGTGATAAAAATCTTTGAACCCTGGGGTATCATCTGCCCATTTGAACTAGTGAAATCCTTTGCAAAACGAAGTTCTAGGTTATGTGTACCAGGACGAGCTAATGAAGAAGCATTTTTATTGATCGATTTCAAGCTAATCGAGAAAACCATACTGTTTATTTGTCCTGTGCTCGGCATATTAATGGTCCCAAGAATGCCGGCACCTTTCATATCCGCCGCTTCATGCTCAATCGAGGGGAGAGTACATGATACATTGTCATCAACCTCTACACCGTCATCGAGTAGCTTCTGAGCTATGACATTACCTGATACAATCATGCTTGCTCACCTCCAAACAGGGTTGTTATCCCCTTGGTAGTGTACTGAACCTTGGCTGTTAGACTCTTCCCGACCGGCGCAACGGTCGTTGCCATGTCGAAAACGAAATCCCCTTCAACGATATCTGAAGTTGGGTTGCTTGTCTCAGTAAACTGGATAATGCCATACAGCAACGCTCCACGGCCTATAAGGCTGTCGAGATATTCCTGATAGTTATTTAGGATGGTTTCAACTCTCGCCCTCGTCATCGGCTTGTCTACCGTAATGCCGTTTTTGATTTGAAAGTCATTTAGCAAGTAATAAAGCATGCGAACACTCGAGTCAAATTTATCCCGAGCATCCATGTCCTTACCGTATTCATAGGCTCCAGTGTGAGGACCCCAGAGTACCCAGCGCCCACCCCAGAACGTTGCGGTCCGGATCCCTTTAGAGTTCAAGTCATTAGCCTGTACTTGATCAAAGGTGATGTCCGAACCATCGGCAAGGCATAAGCCGGTTACATCGATTGCCTTGTTAGATGGTGTTTCAAAGGGAATTCCATCGTTGGCAAAGTCAGTCTGCTGCATGGCAACCGTGGCGAGCGTAGACAAATGAAACTTTCTCGCACTGTTCTTGGCCAATGGCCAACAAGGCGCTTCACCGGACCCTGTGTAGTTATTCGCTGTTTTCCACGTTTGGGCAGTCGCAATTGTTTTTGCCCCAGCTGCCGTCGCATCAAGATTACTGTTTACCCATGCGTACCAATGACCGTTAATTTTCTGCGCTATGGACTTAAGTGCAGCATCGACGTCCGGGATATGACTCCAATTCGGGGCATCGAGAATGGTTGGTACTTGGTTTAGTGTCTGGTATATTAGAGAAACAACCGATAACCCGGTTCTAACTCCGTTTGCGTCGGTAGCCCCGATGATTTCCGTTTTAGTGACTAAGCTAGGGTCGACCTTATCAAATGTCACGGTTACTGGCGAAACTAGCGTTCCTTTGAGATCTTTTATGAGCACTTTCGCTCCATCTGTGGTGTAAGATGCGCTGAAGTCCGTCCCCAATGCCTTCCCAGCAATAGCTACTGACTTTAAGATGACCTTGTCATTTGAAATATAGCCTTGACCGTTGACAAGTGCAACACTGGCTGTTTGGGCAGGAATTTTCATTGTATCCGGGTTCAGCACATTGACCAACACGATGGGTCCAATTGGCTGAATACCGTTCTTAAAATGAGCATAAATCGCTTCACACAAGTCAAATTCGGTCCAGTTTGTGTCGTTATAGCCTACTTTGGACATCGCGTCACTGTCACTTTGAATAATAATCGGCTTATTCACTGCACCGGAGTAGTCAGTTAGCTGATGTACAGGCGCTATGCCGAAATAAACTGGTAACGTAGACACCCCTTGAGGGGCCACTGCGTCAGTTGTCGGCATAAGTTCGCCATATACGCCGTGTTTATACAACCCATATCACCTCTTTCATAATAGGTTTTGGACTATCTCCGTTGCTTGGAGAGACGGCCTTTCAATTGTCAGGGTAATCCACCCATACCAGTACGGATAGGGCTGTTCTTGCTGATACACACCCCATTTAATTGGGCCCTCGACCGTCCCTTTTCCATTGATAATTGGGTTCTCTCCTAATTTGGCTACCGTCCTGTCAATCAGGTTTAGTAAATCTCGATACCCTTCAAAGTCAGGGGTATACGCGACTGCTCCTGATTCATCGGGCGCATGTAACCCCGGGCTATAGACCGCTGCCGAAATGCGGAGGTTAAAACTGTTGTCCTGGCTGCCCTTCGTCCCATCATCAAGGCCAACGATCAAACAAGGAATAGCTGATTCCATGCCTTCAGGAAGATACCCCTTTGGTGGGATCCACCCGATGTGGACCTGAGGATTAACGAGGGAATATTCATGGACGTTTTTGTCATTCGGCTCTTGCAGCTTTATGGTCGGTGTAACTTTTTCATGGAGGAAAGCTTGCACTGCCTCTAAAATTGCCATCGTTGACATTCTCTTAACCCCTTCTTATCGACTCACTCATTGAAGTCATGGCCCTGGTTATTTCATGCTCTAGTCGTTCATCTAACTTTGCTGCTGCAAACTCCTGGATTTGTTCCCCGACGTTTTCATTTGTGATCATTTGAGGTACTGATAGAGTTCGGAGGACATGGATCGGCAGCCTAGCTTTGCCTTCACGACGAAATACATTGAACTGTGTTTTATCCGGTGATTGTGCTCCAGTCGTAGCAATAAAAGGAAGGGGAGAAGTATTGATAGTCTTTTTTCCCCCGCTTTTCTTGATAGTTACTGCAACTCTTCTTCTGCGTCCCGATATCTGCGGTTTCGTTGGCGTGAACGGGAAATGGGCTAATGACAGCGTGTGACCTCTCGAAGTTATGCTTGCTGTCAGATCACTAATTGTTGGACGTTTAATGCCTCCCGCGAAGCTTTCCTTTACCTCTTTGGCTTTGATTGCATATGCCTTGGGCACAATGCGTCCAACCTGTGTGATTGTTTGATCAATCGTTCGCTGTAAAGCGTGATAAGTCGCTATTCCAACCTTATTTTCAAAGCCCTTTAGCTCAATGGTTAATCGGTTGAGTTGCTTGGTATCAATCGTTATGTCCTGCTTGGCCATAGCTATCCACTCCGGTTCTGACTGAGGATGATTTCATACATTCCCATATGCTCACGAGCATTGAAAACATACATTTGCCGTTTATCAAAGATTAAGGGAGTTTCCGCTTCTGGAAGCTCCCCGTAATCACTTGCTTTGACAAAAAATAATATCTCTCCGACTGAAATGCCGTCATATTCTTTTTTCGAACGTTCTTTAAGCTGATCATTATCGACCAGGACAGTGAGCTCGCGGCCGTCGATGGTGTGAGTTTCGGAAAATTCATCACTACTCATGAGGGTATCCAAGTCTAAGATCAATTGTTCCTTAAATCCCATGATTGTCACCTACTCTAAGGGGATTGATGTTTCCGGTCCACTCTCACCTGTATCTTCCTTCTTGTTAGCACCACTTTTAGAGGACTTACTATTTGATTCTTCATTTTTAGTACCGCCAAGAGGAAAGGTGTAATAGCTGCAATACCCTTCCTCCACAAGGCGTTCTTCCTCTGATTCTGTTAGTCCATCGATAGTTTCTCCATGTTTGTGATATTTCCCGTTAGCCTTGACCTGAACTCCACTTTTACTAACTACGACTGCCATATTTACACCCTCTCCCTATAGGACTTTGGCAACAAGCCAAGCGTCAATATCATCCGGACGAGGCACAGGACTAGATGTCAATCGAACTAAGCGTTGGTCGCTTCCTTCCTCAGCCCAACTTTTAGGTACCCTAGTTCCCTCAATAGTAACGAATTGCCCACCCTCCAGTTGAGTAACAGCACCATAGAGTAACTCACCCATGTTTCTGTGTCCCATTAGGACGTGGTCCGTCGGGATCATAGGTTTTTCGGTTCCATCATCGTCAATGTACCACTCATTGTAGGTGTACAGCTCTAAGCCAAGTTCTGGTAAAACTCCAATATAGGTCACTGCATCATCAACGACCGACGGTTTCATAATAACAAGGGTTCCGTTAAACTGATTCAACTTCTTCTGAATTTCAGCATCGTTGACAAATTCAGTGCTTGCATCCTGTCCAAAGATCACAATCTTTGGTGCAATACCAGATTTCTGGATGACTCGCAGCCTCCACGCCTTGAGGTCTTCGTACTTAGTAGATGTATCCGCACTCCATAGATCGCCAGAAGTCAAAACGATACTGTTCTCAAATTTATAGTCTAGCTCTTGATCAACAGTCACGGTAAGAGCATTGTCCACAAAACCTTTCATGGTAATCTTGCCACCAAAGAGGATCTCTCTGACCATCCATTCTTCACGACGAGTAATCATCTCATCGAGTTCAGCGAGGTCACGGCCGAGGAGGTCTGCTTGACGACTCGCCGGAGTTTGTTGACTGAGAATATTTTCGCCCATACCTCTAATCACGAGGTCATCAATAGTAATCGATCTCTGAGGAGCGATTCGAGGGGCCCTGTATTCCTGAACGCTGTAACCCTGACGCTCCATAGTGATACCGCCAGCTCTTGGCGCAACAAAAGGAGCCATTTTACGTTTGCTCTTTTTGTAATCAACCAAGACACTCTCTGTGACAAACGTCGTTTGCCCAGGGAAAAACGTTGAACGTAGGAATGAATGGACCGGCATCATAAGCCGTACAGCCTTTAAAAGTGTCTGTGTCCGATAAATGTTCAAATCCAATGTCTTTTACCTCCCTTTCTAATACGCGATATTATCTTTAAGATAAATACCCAATTCCCTCAGATGGGTTTCGTGATCAACGGCTGTATCTGTCCCACCGAAGATGAGGGCTTGACGATTGAAGTGGCCCGAGCTATACGCAACGGCTACAACGTCATCCGTAGACCCAACTGCACCTGTGTCAACGTCGTCAGATAGTATGCAGTCCGCGAACTGAGCTCCATCCGCTAAGGTGCTATCTGCAGGGACCGCTAATGCTGATGCGGTTATGATGCCAACAACGGTACCTCGCTTAATAATCCCTTGAGCAGCCTTAAGCGTGACACCTTTGGTCAAAATAGGAACGAGATGATCAGCAAATAGGTTATCATAGCGAACCGGATCTGCCACATCGTAAAGTTGTTGTGCCATTACTTACCTTCCCCCTTTCTTTTTTGGTTAGCTGAAGCAGCAATACGATTAATAGACGCATCTTCAATTGCCTGAGCATCAGCTTCCGGAGTTGATTGAGCGCCTGCCGCTACTCCTGCGGCACCTGATGCGGTGAATTCTGCGGTCCGAGTGGCAACGTAGGTTTGGCCCTTAGCGGCATTGTCCTTAAGGGCTTGGAAGGCAAGGGCCTCCGCCGTAATTGGTTCCTCGTATTTAGCTTTAGCCACTAGTGACGGATCAATCATAGCTGAGATTTCGTCGATAGCCTTAATACGATCACGTTCTGCTGCTTGAGCTGTGGCCTGAGCAGTTGCTTGCGCCGAAGCCTGAGCTGAGGTTTGTGCAGCTGTTTCAAGTTGATTACATAGTTCAGGCAAATGTTGCCGGAGTTCTTCGATGTTTTTAATATCTTTAATTTCCACTGAGTTCTCACTCTCCTTTGTTTTTGATGTTATGGCAGTAACCGCCAGTGGTGTAGTAGCTGTTACTGAGGGTATTGGCCCCTTACCATACTGCTCAAAAAATTTCTTCATTGAGTCGGTGACGCTGTTTTGGATAGACAATTGACGACTAAACATAATTACATTTTCAATGGGCTCCATGGGTTGTTTGTCGGTATATAGCATTCCGGTTGCAAAACCCTCGTTAATCGCTGTTCTTGCGCTCATATAGGTCTCATTGTCCATCATTTGAGATATTTCATCTCTAGATCTACCCGTGCCAAGCTGATAAGCGTTCATGATAGCCTCTTTAACCTCGTCGAGCACATCTGCTGTTTTTCTAAGATCAGAAGCATAACCACGGACACCAGTTAGTGGGTTATGAACCATACAAAGCGAACCAGGGCTCACTAATCTCTCGTCTGCTGCCATAGGTGGAATAGTTGCCGCGCTCATGGCCCTGCCATCAATCTTTGAAGTTATCTTCGCGCCATCTTTTTTGTGCTCCATCAAGGCATTGTACATTCCGGTTGCCGCAAATACATCGCCACCGTCACTATCAATCCATAGGACGATATTCTTGCCCTTGTGCTTAGCTAATTCTGATCTAAATGCATTTTTTGAGGCCACCGGAATCCCAAACCATTCGTATAACCATGCATCATCAGCACAAACTATGTCCCCTTCGATGCGCAGTTCTACCTCTTCATCGTTTTCTGGATTATTTACAAAATTCCAAAACGGCAATTCTTATCAACTCCCCTCAACATAAGAAAAACGCCCCATGTCTTAGGGCGCTAAATTGACAGTATGTTTTTCAATTTTAATAAATGATTAGCAAAAGGTATATGCTATGATCTTTATTCCCTTTGCGTGCTTATGTTCCAAATCTTCACTATAAGTATTTTTATAATACTCAAGTTTCTTTTCTAGGTTTTCAACAGGATTAATAATCAGCTCGGGTGATTCAAACCCTGGCATTTCAATTATTAATCCTAAACTTTGTTTGGTCTTAATTGCTGTTTTTACCACGAACTCTAACTCACTCATTTTTTCCAATTCCATCTATCTGCACCTCCTTTTACTGAACCGTTTAGCCGCGCGGATCAGACTTACTTCGTTACGGGAACAACCGGAATAACTTCCGCTACAAGCCCCGCCTCTTTCATCTGTGCAGCTTCACGAGCAAGCTGTTTCACGTTGCGAGCAAAATCTCCACCCGTAAGTTCAACCGTCTCCTTCTCGTGAGTAGAGAGGCCAAGTTCAATGCGTTTTCCAGCTGCTGCGACTTCTACACTCGGATTCAGCATACCTGGGGCAAGACCTGTCCATTCCGTTTTTAAGTAAGCCCGACGGATTGCAGGATCGTTGAAGTATCCAGGAGCCTTAATGCGACCACTTCCCACGGCTTCATCCATCCACTCTTCATAAACTGGTTGATTAAACTCTTTGGCTACCCACGTTCGCCGAGTCCTAAACATTTTCCATGCTTCTAGTAATGCTGCACGACTTGCACTATAACTTGATGTAAATGCTTTTTGTAATAGCTCACGGGGTATTTCAAGAGCCGCGCCAATCTGTGTAGTTAGAGATGTTATAAAGGCGTCAAACTGACTATTTGGCCTTCCGGGATTGGCAATCTCAATTGATTCACCAGGACCTAATATGTTAACCCCTGCATTAGCCATTTCGTAGACCGTTGGGTCAGATTGGGCTACTTGATCCTCTTCGGGTACCATTTCACCCATTGACATTTCGCTTGATGGTCCTGTGGTTTTTACAAAAACCGTAAACATGCCAGCAACCACCGATGCCATGAGTTCTGCCTCTGTGTATCTAGTCAACTGTTTCAAGGTTTCTATGACTGGAGCAAGTACAGGAACGCCACGTCGCTGCTCAGCCCGTTCAGTTTCCATAAGGTGCAGGACGTTTGGTCGACCCGTATTTCTCCCAAAGGCCTCAATCCTCTTCCACTCTCTTGGTACGCTTGAATCTAGCCCGGTTGAAATCGCATATTGGTTGGAAACGTGATAAGCAACCACCGCCCCATCTGAATCCAATTCAATTCCCGATATAATTCGGTTTTGGTTCGCTGGGTTTATTGCGTCAACGTTTCCTGACACCATAATCGATGAGTAAGGGCTTGAAACGCGATCACCTTCGATTAGATGTAGTCTTAATCCATAAGGCATCCAAGGTGTTGGCTTGGTGTACTTAAAAATGGCAAAGGCATCACCGTTCATGATGGCCCCAAGGAAAGCCAGCCCCTGTAAATCGTTGAAGTCGTTCATCTTTAGAGCGTCGCAGTGTTTACTTTCTGCCCAAAGAGAAAATTCTCGTTCGATTTCTCGGCCCATTGCGCTTGCCTGGTCTTCTGTTATTCCTAATCGTTCGGCATCGATGTGACATTTAAGTTTCAAGCCCGGCCCAATAACGTTTGTCTTCATTGTTTTCAATGCAGCGGTTGCAAGGGGAGCGTTCATGTATAGATCTCTGGATCGTGCCGTGAGAGTGTTTAGATTTGAGTCAATGTCATCCTTGGGCGATGTCGCGTTGGTCCTCCAGCCTCGCATGGACTTTTTTTGACCAGATGCACCGCCTTCGCTGTAACCATAGTTGAGTACCTGCATTGTTTTTCTAGCGGCCATTCGCTTGAGCGCAGTGACGGGAGCGACAGCTTCGATTGCTCGGTCAAAAATGTTCATGCTCTACCCCCCTAAAAGTCTCTGGGAATAATCCCGTAAGACCTGTTTCGACCGCCACCAGATTGCCTTGAAGTCTCTATCGCTATTTCTCGCTCTAAATAGCGGATCATATCGGATATATCCTTGAGATTTGCCCTTGTTAGGCGACGAGAACCAATGGAATAGTCTTGCGCGCCATCTAAAATGGCCTTCTCGCAGGTTGTGTATTGTGATAATCGGGCCTGTAAATCTGTTAATCTGCTCAAATTTGAACCCCCTTATTGACTAGACCAGCACGTTTTCTGGTTGGTTTCGTCTCTACCTTTATCTCTTTGGGCTCCTTTTTCTCTACTTCTTGTAACTTTTTAATCTTTTCCAATGGTGGGTTTAAGATCTCAAAGGCTGCTGTAGCGTAGTTTCTAAGGTCAAACGGCTCGTTTCGCGCCCCAGAGGTGCGTTTTTCCCAGCTGATTTTTGCTTGACCTTTGACCCATCGTGTTACACGGTGCTCAGATGTAAGTCCATCAAAATAGGCCTGGTCGTACCCCTTTTCCGTGTCAATCGGAAAATGACAATATCCAGGTCCTTCAAACTGAATCTTTAAATTTGATGTAAGAGTATCCTTGCCAGCATCGACTCCGATGCTAAACAACCATACTCCGGCATTGTTACGCTTTTTTGGACGATTAATGAATGCTGCTCCACTCACACTGCTCCCCTTAATGGCCCACACCCTTCGAATCTCTCTTGGTTTACAAAACTTGTAAGCCGTTTTAGTATGATGCCCTCCAGTGTCTACGCAGGTCGTCATTATTTGCAGTACCTTACCATCCTTGCGGGTATACGATTTAGTAAGAACATCATCTAACAACTCCCATACTGACTGGATTTCGACCCCATCCTTACTAGTGACCTTAGTCAGCTGCCCTGGATCTCCCATGATTACGCCGTATTGAATACCCCATGATTCAGATTCTAGCCCCCAACCCACAATCTCATATTCAAGTCTGTTATCCTGCACGTCAACCCCACAGGTTAGCACTAATGCATCGCTAGGAACCTCGCAATCATAACGTTCTCGGCGCTTGACTAACTCATCTGATTCAACACCTTCGCCTTTTTCCTCCCATGTCTCACCGAGTGAAGTGTTTACCCATGATTTAAGCAGCTCAATATTTCCCTTTTTCGCTTCTTTTTCAGCCTTTTTAAAATCATCAATGATCTCTTCCCATCGTTTCCATGGACTAGCAAGCTCATTGAGGTGAAATCCTCTTGACTTCGCTCCCGGATTTCTTGCGATCCATTTCCCTATGCCAGATTTCCATTCGAACTCATTATGAATACATCCGCAGGAGTTACAGACCATTGACAGACTATCGAAAACAATTTGTCCCCATGCCAGTGGTTGATGATGACCACAACTAGGGCAAGGAAGATGCCACTGCTCCATGGTGCTATTATCGTACTCTGCTTCAATTCGGCTAACTCCCTTTATACCTGGTGTGCTGACGTAGACAATTTTTCTATTCCAGAAAGTATTTGTCCTTTTTCTGGCTAATGTCAAGGGATCACCTTCAGAACCTGCTGAGGCTGGATAACGGTCTACTTCGTCGGCCAGCAGTATTCGAATAGGTCGCGATGCTAACCCACTGGGAGCATTGGCCCCAACCAAGGTGATATGTCCGCCTGGGAATGTTTTGTGCAGCATTGTATTGCCACTATCTCTACTTTTAGCGTCTGCCACCTTGTCTTGGATCACTGGAGTATCTCTAATCATTGGAGCAAGACGGTCTTTGGAGAACGCTTGGGCAAGCTCCTTTGTAGGCTGAATTACCATGATAGGTGCCGGATCTAAGTGAACGTGGTAACCCAACACATTTAGAACGAATTCCGTTTTCCCTATTTGAGACGATGTCATAACAACAACAATTTGAATTTCCGGGTCACTAATAGCATTCATAATTTCACGCTGATACGGTGCCCTCTCTGTTCTCCACTGTCCTGGCTCTGCCGAAGATTCCGTAGAAAGCTTTCTGTAAAGGTCTGCCCATTCACTAACTGTTAAATCTGGTGGCGGCGCTACTACTCTTGAAAATTCTCTAAAGAGAGACTCTGTATCATGTTCCCTTGCTGTCACGGCGTTTTCCCTTTTCCTTTTGCCCGACTTCGCCGCCGTCACCGAGCACCAACTTGTCCTTAGATTGTGAATAAAAAACCCTCGGATCATAATCCGAGAGCTCAGTTAGTGCTTCGTAGATATCTTTCTTAATCGCTGCCTGGATAATCGGTAAATCGGTTTGAGCTACAAGTTGAGGTGCTAATTTGTGAGGTATCGATAAGCATCGCGCTCTAAATGATCCTAGCATATCATTCATAACACGCCTTACATCTTCGGCCCGATGGAGTTCTCCTTGCATAATTTGTATTTCAAGCTCGATCTTTTTACGACGAGTACGGTCCAATAAATCTTTTTCAGATAGACCTTCTGTTTGGGTTGCGGCCTCTTTTAAATATGAGCAATACCCTTGGACAGCACTTGCCAATTCGTAGCGTCCGCGTCCGATTTTAGTAATAATACCACTGCGTTCCAGTTGTCTAATTCGGGAATCTGTCAATCCTAAGACTAACGCTAATTCAGATGTTCCAACTGTTGATTTCTTAACTTCCGACAAGGGCAAGTACCTCCTTTTAGGTTTTAAATTTTCGGAAACGGTAACAGGGTTAAAGTTTTCTGTGACTAGATAAATCTCGGGCATCGCTAGACCCGCATTAGGTCAAGATCTCTGGAAGAACCTACTTTTTCTAGTGAGGCGTTATCTCTATCCGATGCTCATATACTCCGAGTTGATCATATGACAATTCAGTATCCATTAACGTCTCTGGTTAACCGAGGACAGCCTACTCGTTTACATGGCCGCAAGGGTCTGAGCGGCATGGGCCAACGCCTTTGTTATTACTCCGTATTCGATCCAACTCACTCATCTTCAACTTAGTCTCATATTCCTTCGACGCCACCAGGTAATCATCACAGAGGATACTTAGCCACCCTAAACAATTTTGGCAACTCTCTTTTCCTTGTGGGTTCTTTGCGTCATAATGTTTACACCTTGGGTATTGATCCATTACTATCTCCTCCTAGTCCCTCTCTAAAAAATAGAAAGTATAATATTTCTAGAGTTATTATTATCTAATAATTCATTTATCTTTCGTGTTTTCTATCATATGCAGAGCTCTCAGATAGGTGTGCCTATTCAAACCTTGTTCCCCGATTCTCCCTCATCATACGATCAAGCGCCTTAAACTTTCCGGTATCCTCGTACTTAATCTTCGGTGGAGGTTTAACCGGTTCTTTCTTAGCATTCTTCTTAGCCATATTCCCCCTCCTTTTGCGCAAAAGAAAAGAGCCACAATTGGGCTCCAAAAAAGTCTCAACGACCTAATTATAATTGACCTAAAATTATCATGGTTACTAAATAATTTTAATTCGACTTAAAGAAATTAGTTTGGATTTTTTTTCTTCTATAGCCTTAACTACTTCCTCCGTTGTTATTTTAATTGATTCCGCTATATCCACTCCCTCATGATTACAAATACCATATTCATCAGTATTAAATTCTTCTATAGTCGGTTCATTCTCTTGGATAAACGCACTAAATTCATAAATTCCTTTATGCGGAAATCTGAGTTCTTCGAACATGATTGAATGAATACCATTGAACGCTCTTCCTGGTCCTTCTATCGGAAATGTACCAAGAAATTTCATCAGTTTCTTTTTGATTTTATTACCATTTTCATCTGCTATTTGCCTTAGAATCAAGTGAAGCATAAGGCTTACCCTTTTTTTATCTTTTCCAGCTATTACACTATAGTTGATTAATACATTAAAAGTAGCTTTGTCTTCTGAATCGACTTTTAGTGTATCGAACATATTGATTATCGAACGGTTAAGTTCGTCAAATTTTTGAGCTGTAACGATACATACATTCACATTTGTTTCCAAACTATTTCGCCCCTTTATGTATATAACCAAAATTTGATCTTGATTTATTTATCATCATCAAAAAGATTTTCAAAATCTAAATCCAATTCTTGGTCAGAATAGGATTTACCTTTATATACTCTATTTATCTGACTATAATTCGCATTTAAAGTATTTCCAAAATTATCTTTTAAAGCCGAAACATTGTTCCCAACTTCTTCCGTTTTCGAAATTAGTCTTTCCAACTTTGTTTCGATTAATAAATTTAATTCCATGCTCGCCTTAAGACTTTGCTGACTTATTTCATTAGTTCTTTCAGTATTGTAAAAACTTAATACCATAGCTATAACACTTAACACAACGGCAATGAGTCCTAATATCAAACTAATCCATGAATTCATTGTTTGCAATACAATCTCTTGCTTATAGATAAAGCTTGCAATAAAAAGACATACAAGGCTAATCCAAGATACCTTTGCAATAAAGATCCACCACTTTTTCCTGAATATATTTATTAACTTTTCCATATCCATAAGCATACCAAAACGTTCACTCACAGCAATTTCTCCCTTAAGCGTATTCTATAGTAAATCGTATATTCTACAATCGCTTATTAATTCCCTTTATTTTCAATTGGAACCATAAAGCCGCCCTTTCGGACAGCTCTCTTTATATCATAATATCATGGATTTCAGGTGAAACTCTGTCAACTTAATGCCAATTTACTGCCAAAAGTTTATTCGTCTGATCCAAAGATTAGTAAGTTGTCTACAATTTCCTGTGACGTTTCTATTCTCCCATAATTTTCAGTACGGCAAATTCACTTCGTATATCGTGGTAACCGAAACACTAATAATTTATATTTTTGAACTTAGTCCAATTACTCTTGTTCCTTCTGATGTACCAACTGCAACCTCAGAGGCTTTTTTTACGTCGTTATACCTTTGAACCGAATCAATAACCTTACATCCAATATTAGCATGCCAACCTTCATTAACCAATTTAAATATATCGGGATCATCAACGAATTCAGCTACAATTAATAAGGTTAATACAAAAGGCACACTCGCTTCCCATGTGCCTTTAACACTACTTTTTATAATACTTAGGCACTCTTCCGCATTATGCAGCCATTTTCTAATAAAGTCATTTAAATCACTAATTGTTATAATATTTGTTGCTTCACAATGCCTTAGTAAATCAGATAATGCCTCATTATATTCATCTTCATCTTCTTCGCCAAGCATATTAAACCCTACCAACTCAGCAATTAGGTAAAGTTTATTAATCAGCTCGTTTTCTTCAAAATATTTTTTAACTGTAATAACATTGAGATCCAATAACATTATATTCTCCGTGGTCTTTTCTCCGATTGACTTCTCTAACTGTACATGTTCGTTCCTTAACGACATAAACTCATCATCTGCTAGTTCTACTAAGCTTGCTAATCTGAATAATTTACGTTTTAACTCTTGAGGAACATCATTTTCTCGCTTATATTGAAGCGAATGTGATATCAATGCCCACGAATGCTGTAATATAGTTCTAATTTGTATTTCAACCTTAAAGTTGCTAAACGCCTTCCATTCGGTAAGTTCCTTTCTCTCGCTAGCTAATGAAGCAACATAGTGAACGGACCTATATCCAAATTCATTCGGATTTAATAAAGATCCTTTGTCGATGGAATTCACTTCATCTACTTCGAACTCTTCTTTAATCATATTAAATATCTCGTCAACTTCATCTTGATAATTTACGATTATTCTTATTCCGCAAATATCTGTTATCTCATTCAACGGATCAATGTATTTTCTAGATTTCCGTTTAATTTTATTTGAAAAACTTTCAACATCTTTCGTTCTGGATTGTATAACATTTACTTTGATTTTTTTAGCTTTCATCAAATCTACTACAAGATTCTTAATTTTTAAAGTGAATGTTTCATATAGTGATAATAGACTAGAATATTCAGCGATTACCTCTTTATAACTTTTCATTTTCTTTCCTCCTGAGGATGTTTTTGTTCGAAAGGCCAAAGCCCGTTTTCCTCTCGCTCACGCCAATTTACTAGGGATATATATTTCCAACTTCCTGTTCGTTATCCTAGGTGCGTGGACAGTAACATCACTCACAGTTTTCTATATAACTAACCCATTAACCCTTCGACAGAAAATCCATTTTTCCTGTATTATCCACTTGATTCTTTTAGAATTACCACCCCAACTCCTCAAAACTAATCTGATCCCTCTTCACATACCCAAACAACTCCGCCGCCATCACAATCAGCTCATCCTTCATCCTATAGTACGACCTCACGGCCATCTTAATTTCCCCTGCTATCCAAAAATCCTTGTTAAACCTCTGGAGATATTTAAGCTCGATCAACTTCCTTTCCGTGGATCCCAGGGACCTTAGAATCATATCAACCTCACGGATTTTTAAACCTAGATCCCTAATGTCAATCTCAAGTTCCAAACGTTTGCCCCCACAACCTCCTGTTTGATCGCTTGATCTCCCAATGGAGCGTCCAGGGCTTAGGCTAATCTGAGCCGTATTACTAGGGAATTCGTTCTCAAGCTGAGCAATAAGTATTTGTAGACGAAGTTTATCCTGCGTGTATGTCGTAAACCGACGGATCGTTTGTCGGTACCACAACGGCTTTACACGTTTTTTCTTTTCCTCAGTTTCGACTTCAGGTGTATCCAAGCCCCTTACCTCCTTATCCACATTAAATTAACAGGTTGTCCGCGCCATTATCCTCATCCAACGCCACGACACTAGGACCCAACCACTCCAACTTCCTCCGGCCCTCCCTCTTTTGAT
Source organism: Desulfosporosinus sp. OT (assembly GCF_000224515.1). Taxonomy (GTDB): domain Bacteria; phylum Bacillota; class Desulfitobacteriia; order Desulfitobacteriales; family Desulfitobacteriaceae; genus Desulfosporosinus. The sequence continues at coordinate 24,790 of NZ_AGAF01000135.1, forward strand.
GATAATCACATTGGGATTTTAAACCCTTACCCCCATCAAGCAATATAATAATTCGTTCGATCGTATCAAACAGTATCGCTCAACTCCTTTTTTATGTCCAAGATGCACTAAACCTTTATTCTCCGCTCTTCCCAGATCCCCCACTTCTCCTCTAACTCTTCGAGCCTTTCTCGTACCTTAGGATCCGTAAAGCGTTTTAATCTCAGCCGCTCCATCTCGCTTTGCTCTCTTTTGGACATGTAATAGGGATACATTCTCCTCTGCCACTGTTGCCAATATTCTCTCCAGTAAGTAGACTCGTGAGGCCCTTCGCATAATGTGACTATATTCTCAACACAGGCCACACGGTCTCTTGCTTGTGATCTCGGTTCGCAATGGTGATGATCTGTGTTATAGCTGCTTCCGCATCCGGGATGGAGGCAAACTCCACCATCCCGTTCGTCAACCTTTCTATAAGCATGTTTTAGTAGACTTTCGAGGCTTGCCATTATTTACTCACCTCGCTTTGTCCACATTTAGTTAACAGATCTACCCACAGCTACTTGCCCCACAATCCAAACAATGCTGACAGCCGCTCGCCCTGACTGTCTTTCCTCCGCATTCCGGACAACCCGCTCCAACACTTTGCCAAAAGCAAGCTCCGCTCCAAGTTGGACGAAGTCTTTTTTTGTTGCTTATACATTCCTGAGTATCCTTAACGCTATAATCGGAGCAGAATTTACCGTTGCACTTTTGCATCTTTCATCCCCTCTGGTAATAGATTCAGTACGTGATTCTGTCCACCAGCCAATGCTAATTTATATTGTGGCCCTAGGTAATCGTAAATCGTGGTTGTCCGACCGGCATCATCTCTAGTCACCAAGTATGGAAAGAACTCCTTTACGAATTCCACAAACTCAAAGCTGAGTGCTTCCATCTTCGACTTAAGGTAGTAAAACAAGGCTCTGTGAAGCTGATTCCGATTCTTTTCGGTGATGTTAGGGATGACGATCCGAACACTGGCCGGAACCATTTGTTTCTGCATTTCAACCATGTTGGTAAACTCGAAAATTAGCTGACCTGAGCTACCAAGACTCGTGAATCGAATATCCAGTATCCCATACTTGTCGAAGAGCTCAATGATCTCGCCTTGGGTTTTGGCGTAGTGAACTGAAGTATTGGCATAGGGAGCAGGTTTTTCTTTAGCCGCCATTCTTCCCTCCGATCCGCTCCCATCGGCAATCATCGATGCGAGCATAACCGCACTTGTCCTTTTCTTGGCAATCTTTGCACTGACAAGTTTTAGTTTTACCTTTGCATTTTCGACATTCACACATTAGGCTTATCTCTCCTCTTTTCCCTAAGTATTTCAAGCCTTCCAAGCTGAATTTCGTCATCCATAACCCATCCGGATATAGCGTTGACGATAAATTTTAGTCGCTCTTCGTCCACCGGCACGGCCTTAGATCTCTCGGGCTCAAAAACAAGCTTATTTTCCTTCTCGTTTTCACCGGCATAATATTTTCCATTAAGCACAATTAACGCTTTCATACACCATCCACCCTTTTGATTTTTTCAATCATTACAAGCCGCTCCTCAAGGTCCTGGAGTCTCTTTTTAAAGAAATCCATGGAGTCCCTGTACGTTTTCTGGATATCTAATATCGCTTGCCTAAGATCTTGAGCTCCGCATAGTCTTAGGAATTGTTCCTCATTCATGCCATGCTTTCTTTTGGTATATTCCGGGACGCATCTTGGATGCATGATAACATTATCAAAGACCCTCCATTCGTCCTCCCAAACAATCTCATCGCATACGGGACAAGTATCAATAATGCATCCTGAAGCCATGGTTAGGCCATCCTGGTTATACCCGCTCGTATTGCGCAGGTC
>NZ_AGAF01000134.1 GCF_000224515.1 Desulfosporosinus sp. OT
TATCGGCAAGCCAACTCAGCATGATGCCGTCTTTCATAATGATCGTTATGGGACCCGTTGCCCCACTGTCTCCGTCAGTCCGATAGCAATCAGGCTTCTTGAACCAGATATGGGAGGTCATAGTCTTCGGTTTTCCCTGCTCAAAAAAAGTAGCATCCACGATTTCCTCGTAATCCTCTGTTTTCTCGATCACCGCCTGCACCTTATCCTTAATCTCAGCTACGGAAAGAGTTATTTTTCCGGTCAGGGAATGCAAGAAGGTCAAAAAGTCCTTTTGCTTTTTCATATCCTGCTGCCAGACGGGGTTTTGCGCTAGTTCTTGTTCAAAGGCATTTCTGGCCCCGGCCTCCATGGTTCCTTCCAAATAGTCGCAAA
>NZ_AGAF01000133.1 GCF_000224515.1 Desulfosporosinus sp. OT
AAGGGCCTCCATGAATGCATCAACTACCCAGATAGGCACCGGAAATGCAAATCCCCAGCGCCGTTTAAGTTTAATCCGTACCACTAACCACATAGCTGATTTACTCCACACACACTTCCACCTTGATTCTTCCCTCTTGAGGGTCTGCAACTTCAACGTCAACGATCTTGCCATCCACGCTTTCTTCAATGATTCGGACAAGCCCTTCAACGTCCAAAGCTTGCAAATCAAGACCTTTTTGTTCCAACTCCGCACGCTTATCAGCAGGAACAAAGCTCATTGCGTAAACAATAAGTTTAGAGGCTGATCGTATCAGGCTGAAAGGAACATTGACATTGACCTTTAAAGTCTTTTCTCCGACGACCCGAACACGCAAGAAGCGATCTCCGTAAGTCGCGGCAATTTTCGCCCTTTTTTCTGGCTCAAGTTCAGCCATCTGAAGAACCTCTTCACGCGGACTCCCCTCCTCAATCGCCTTTAACAAATCCATCCCTTCAGTCGCTGTAAGTTTACCTTCTTGAATCATCTCGAGAATCTTCATTTTCTCGTTACTCATTATCCTCGCTCCTTTCTTATTTACCTGTTTTTCTCATTTGATGGGTAGCTTCCTGTGGTGAAATATCCCCTCGCTCGAGGGCTTCCAGAATCCCCTGCCTGCGTAAACTTTCCTCTTGTGAGTCAACCTTTGCCTTTTCTTGCTCCTTTTCCACACTATAACCCAGGGTTTCAATCACACTATCCAAGCGACTTCGAACGGTTGGATAAGATATACCCAACTCCTTTTCCACCTCTTTGATATTTCCCCGGCATTTGATAAACGCTTCCACGAAAATTAGTTGTTCTGCCGGAAGCTGACAAAATTTACAGGAGCTGAAATCTCCTTCAATTTTGGTCGGACAATGGGTGCAGGTTAATTTGCTGATTCGCATTTCGTAATCACACACCGGACACCGATGGGGCATTTTATATACCAAGATCATCACCTCTAACTTCGGTTACTTGAAGCACTTCTATGTTTATGATCATAACTCTATATATTTAATATGTCAATAAATAGTTTAATATTATTAATGTTTTTATTAATAATATTAAGACATTGCATTGAAACCTGCCTTTTTAAGTACCCCGGGAATTATAGTTGTTACAGTACTGCAGTTGAAAAGATAGGTTCCCTTCTGGCTGAAGAGTGGATATAGAGAGTTTGATGATTTGCTGAGCAATTCCTAAAAATGCTATACTATTTCTTAATAAACAAATTAGGTATGGGAGGTTTTATAATGGCATTACCACCTTTTCTAAAGTTCCTGGAAGCAGATGACCCTGACTTTGGACAAGCTATTGAGAAAGTAGTCTCGTCAGCTATGACACCGGGAGCTCTAGATGAAAAGACTAAACTCCTGATTGCCTTAGCTTTGGATGCCGCTCATGGTTCAGTTCCAGGCGTAACTTCCGTAGCTAGGCAAGCCAGATCAGCTGGGGCAACCGATGCTGAAATTGCTGAGGCTTTACGTTTAGCTTACTTCGCATCAGGCAATTCGATCTTAATGGCATCTTCAGCTGCTTTTAGAAAAAACGAGTAACTTATATAATTCTTGTTTACTGATATACTATAGTGAAGTTACATAACCTGCACTCTAAATTAAGGAGAATGATTTTGATGAACGAGACAATTTCAACAATTTTGAGTAGACGAAGCATCAGAGCTTATAAGCAAGAACAAATTAAGGATGAGGACTTGCAACTAATTTTAAAGGCGGGAATGTATGCTCCCAGTGCCATGAATCAACAGTCTTGGCATTTTACTGTAGTACAAGACACGGATACTATCCAGAAAATAAATCAAACGCTCCGAGGCATTTTCCTAAAGTCAGGTAATAAACGCTTCGAAGAGATGGCGAAATCTGATAAATTCAATGCTTTTTACAATGCCCCTACCTGGATAATTGTATCCGGTGACGAAAAAGCTATTGCCCCACAATGTGACTGCACCTTGGCAATGGGCAATTTATTTTTAGCCGCTTCTTCTATTGGGATAGGGTCTTGTTGGATTCATGCCCTAACTCACTTAAGTAATAGTGAAGAAGGTAATGCTCTAATGAACGCCTTAGGTATTCCCCAAGGTTATAAGATATTCACTTCAGGTGTCTTTGGTTATGCAGCCGTAGAACCCCCGACTGCAGCACCAAGAAAAGAAAACACGGTAACCATCATTAATTAGATTTCGACCCTAAAGAAAGTTCTTTCGCGTTAGCACAGACTGAGGAGTATGAATTACATCTTCAATAAAATTTCTAGATCTATGTTTATAGGGAGTAAAGAAAAAAGAGGGACTTCTAAACTGGTACCTATAGACTGAACACTTTAAAAAAGAGTGTTTGGTCTGTAGGTACTTTTCAATTTTCATGATTATACGTCTTACATTAATATCATGAACACACCTTATTGTTTGCTTGAATGATAATGCAATTCACACCACTGTTTACTATCTACGCGCTCTCACAAGACTTAGTGCCAAATACAGCCATGCCAAGTGAACTATCATGGCTAAAGACAGTGAACGAAAGTTTAGAGGATATATGAGTAACTGAGTAGTCCAATAAAACGGTATGAAGGCAGAGATATTGCTTATCCATCTCAAATTCACCAAATCGGAGACTGCTGCGAGAACAAAGATATTAAGCCCTTTGGAATAGGTCAAACCTTGAACCTTATTATCTGCTAAAGAAAACATCAAGAGGGTGACCACAATACTCTGTACACCACTCAACAAGGCAATGATGATTACTTTGCTCACTGATAGATCAACTAGATTTAAGACGAAACAACTCAGTAGCGTATAAGGGATACATAAAATAAACGGTATTAAAAGTCGGCTTGCAATATAACCTTTATAGCCAATCGGCATGACAGACATCAACTCATAGATACTTTCATCACGTTCATCAATCATCAAAAAGGCCGTAACGGTACCAAGCAAATAAGGCGAAAGCGTCAAACAAATCGTCAAAATGTATCCATGATAAGGGGCCATTAAGAAACCAGTCAGTTCACTTAGCCTTGGTTCTCCAAAAATCAGGAATAACTTAATCGCTACCAAGGCTATCAAGGGAACAAACAAAAATATTCGCAAGATCTGATCTCGCAACAACCTTCTTATATCGAAAGAAAAAGCCTTAATCCTCACTAATAACCCTCCTCCTAGCTACTACTATGAACCTTTAAGGATAACTTATAAATGACGATATCCCATAGGCCTAAGATCAAGAGATATAATAAACTCTCTTGCCACGGTAATCCTAAGAATAGGCCAAGTGTAAGCTTTAAGCCTGCGACATTCGGTAGCAAGGAAACTATCCATAAATGAGGAAATATGAAAATAGCAAAACACGGCATCGTTGTCAGAAGCAGAAAAGGAACTGTTTTGAAGAAATATTGATTAATCGTGCGGCAGCCTAAGGTAACCATAAAACCATAGAGTGTAAAGAATACTGATAATGCCAAAATAGATATGGTTAGCAATAGCCAATTTACGCCGCTTAAATGAGTCATAAGGGCAATAACGACTGAAGCGCTTACCGATAAGAGGGCAAGTGTCACAACCTTTGAGGTGATATATTCCTGAGGAGACAAAGGCGTGACCGCCAGATAGTCTAAGATTCCCTGCTGCTTTTCCAACATGACGATTCCGCCAATGAAGAAGAACCCAAGCATCGCCGGATCAGAAAATACGATTAGAGCCAAGGTATAATCCTTAAACAAACCACCCGGTATTTTCTGCAAAATGATAATATATAAAACAGCTATGAGGGTGTAAACCGTATAGAAACCATGCTTGAACTGAAATTTCAGGTCTGATTTAAGCGCTGCGATAAGTCTCATATCAGTTCTCTCCCTGTCACTTTGATGAAGATATCCTCCAAGCTAGCATCTTGGCTGTGAATACTTTTAATCTCTGAGTAGGAAATGATATCCAAAAATTGTTGGTTTCCACTGAGCTGGTCAAGTTCAAATTCCGAGGTGTCTGGTGTGCCGCAGCTAAGAAAATCAACCTTGACAGTTTTACGCCCGTATTTCAACTTCAAGGCATAAGGAGTATCACAGAGTGATATCTGTCCATCGACTAAAAAGGCAACCCTGTCGCATAACTGCTCTGCAATAGTCATATTGTGCGTCGTCAGGAAGACCGTTTTACCTTCTCCTTTCATCGTTAAAATCATGTCTTTGATAAGTTTAGCATTGACCGGATCAAGTCCTGACGTCGGCTCATCAAAAAACATCAGGGCGGGATTATGCATAATACTCCTTATGAAATTCAACCGCATTTTCATCCCTTTAGAAAAACCCTCAACCTTTTTATCCTTGTCGGGTAATAGCCCAACCTGATCCAGCAAAGCGTCAAAATCCTTGGGAGGATTCTGATAATATTCAGCAATTAGTTGTAAATTTTCTTTCGCAGTCAACTTCAAGTAGAGATTAGGGAAGTCAAAGGCGACACCGATCTTCTCGTAGAAATCACGTCCGAAATCTCTGCGTTCCTTGTCAAAGGCTGTAATACTACCGTTATAGCCCTTAAGAAGACCGATCAATACTCTTTGGATGGTTGTTTTGCCTGATCCACTGGGACCCAGGAAGCCAAAGATTTCCCCAGGGTGGATCCTGAAATCGATGCCTTTGAGTGTGTTCACCTTAGCCCCGCGATATTTATATTCCAAATTTTTGACGCTTAACATCCTAGCCCCTCCTAATAATGATCATTCGTTCATTATTAATCCAAAAAATATTCTACTTAGTCATTCCCATAATACCTAAGATATAGAACAGGAACAAATCAGCCATCATATCAAGCCGCTCATTTTCATCCGTTACCTTGCGAAGGATTGTTATTATACCATCAATAATCTGGATCGAAATTAGTTCCACAAATTTCGGAGAAAAAACCATTGCGGGATTTTCAGAGCGTTCAAAATGGTCAAAGAAGTGGGCACTGAGAAACTTAACAAATTCCGCTTTTGTATGTTCATAGTTTGTTCCAGCACTCATATCCAACATAATTAAAAACCGATTTGTAAAGATAGGTTTTAATTGCGCTAAAAAGCTGCACAAAACTTTTCTCCATATAGCAAGATCAACCGACTCACTGATATTTGCCATAACTTCACGATCATAATGGTTATTAAGCATATAGATAAAAGCATCATATTCGTGTTTAACTAGTTCATCAAATAAGGCTTCCTTGTTATCGAAATAATGATATAAATTGCCAATTGTCATACCCGCTCTTTTGGCTATCTGTCGTAAGGAAGCGTTTCGATAGCCTTTTTCAAAGAATTCTTTTTCTGACTCGAATAAGATCGTCTCACGCAACTCATCTTTTTTATATTGCATTAGTAATCACCTGCTCATTTATTGTACTCGATTTATTAGCAGTTGTAAACTCAACACCCAAAATAACCTGTTCTTGAGTTACACTCTGCGCTGTACCATCGGTGCCGGCTTTCCTAAAAAATACCCTTGCCCACAATCGATCTCTAGTTCCTTCAAAATTAACCATATTGCAGCACTTTCCACATATTCGGCAATTGTCGCCTTGCCCAAGGCGTGGGCAACAGCGTTAATGGCCTGCACCAAGGCCTTGTTCGTCGGATCAACATCCAAATCGCGAATAAATAAGCCGTCAATTTTAAGATAATCGACAGAAAGCCTCTGGAGATGCGTAAACGTTAGAAATCCTACTCCGAAGTCATCAAGTGCAAACTTACAGCCCATTAATTTCAGTTTTCTAATCCAATGTTCTGCTTGATCCAAGTCCTTGATAGCAGCCGTTTCAGTGATTTCAAATCCTATCCGTGAAGGCTGAATTTGGGTTTCTTTCATCCTATTTTCTATAAAGGTTAGTAATTCTGTATCTCCGAGACTTGATGCTGAGATATTCACAAAAATGGATAAATCCTGCCGATTCTGTAGAACTTCTATGGCTCCATTGACAACCCAACGATCTATTTGAGACATTAATCCGAAGCGTTCGGCGATCATCAAAAATTCATTTGGAAACACGAGTTTCCCTTCTGGGTCCAACATCCTCAGTAAGGCCTCATGATGTACAATGGTCCCATTTTTCCCAAACACGGGTTGGAAGAATAATACAAATCTATTTTCTTTTAAGGCATCATTAATTTGAAGAATAGTTCGGTTAGAGGCCGATAAAAAAGCTAAGTCGTAAGCAGATTCGATGATGCTAAAGCGATTCTTTCCTTCATCCTTTGCAGTATATAAGGCCATATCTGCATGCGAAAAAAGTGTCTGAGTATCTTTCGTTCCATCAATCATGATAATGCCAATACTAGCTGTTACTTTGATGGTTACTTGATAACCATCGACCTTGAACTCTTCGCTTTGAAATGCCCGCAAAAGTTGATTGGCAAACGTTTTGGCATTGTCCAAACTCGTGCTCCTTAAAACAATCGCAAATTCATCTCCGCCGAGTCTTGCCAAGAAGACCTCTGGTCCTGAATACGTCTGTATTCGATCGACAAAATCAAGTAATATCCGATCTCCACTTGCATGTCCAAAGGAGTCATTAACGACTTTGAAATTATCGATATCAATAAACAGCAGGGCATTTTCGTGACTTCCAGTGTCATGAGTGATGAGCTTTTTCAGATATTCCTCTAGGTAATAGCGGTTTGGAATACTTGTTAAGAAATCGTGAGTTGCCAAATAATCCAATTGCTTAACTTTCCTATTCGTTTCAGAGAGATGTTCGTTTTTACGCACTAACTCTTTACGATTAAAATCGATACAGTTGCTGACGTGATTTGTTCCCTGGGCCACCGCTTTGGCAAACTCTTGGCAATTGCCGAATCCACAGGCGAAACAATTAATATTTCGGGATGCCTCCGTAGTTTTATGCAACAATGCAAAAATCGGCTCGAGATCAAGCGCCTGGGCACTCTCAACAAATTGAGACTTATCTTCATACAGCCTAGTAAAGTCACTCCTGCGAAGCTCCTTGTCAAATAACTCAAAGACTGTGGGAATTTCTTGATTACGTATTCTTTGTTGATAAATCTCAATTTTATCTTTTTTAAGTTGATTCATTTTATAGTCGACGTCGTCAATGCTCACAGACTTGCACGTACCTGTACCAATATTACAACCACTCTGGCAGTTCAAAATGTCCACAATGTGCGGCAGAGGCTTGTGCTCATGCATGCGTTCAGCGTACTGGTCTAGGTAATTATAAGCATGTTCTCGACCTTCAACTTGTCTTATCCACGTACCCTTCGAGTGGAACTCAACGTTTTCACGAAGACCGCCTGGCCGACTGAAAGTTAGACCAATACCGCACCCAACATCATCAAAATTTTCTTCTGGAAAATCCGTTAAGTCCACGTGGGTGCTTTGAAAATAGCGCTCCATTTTTTCATAGGTGACATTATAGTTTACTAGACCGGAGGCATATTCTTCGTTAATCTCATCAATTTTACCGATACAAGGAGATAAGAACGCGATTCGACCTTCAACCCCTTTGTATTTCCTTAAGTAAATGGCCGTGCACATCATTGGACTATGGATCGGCGCAAGTCTTGCGATTAATTCCGAACGGTATTTTTGGATGTAGTTTACAATCACCGGACAGGGCTGAGCTATGATTGAATCCAGTTTCTTCTCCTGCATCACTTTTAGATAGGCCCAAGTAGTAATATCTGCGCCAAGAGATACATCATAGATTAGTTTTACCCCCAATGACTTTAGAAAGCCAAATAACCTTTTATAATTTGGAAAGTTAAAGCGTATGGACGGAGCAACGATGACTGAAATATCGCCCCCCTGCTTGAGATCAAAGAAAAATTTCTCTGTATCATCTGCAAAATCTCGAGCATTATGATCACATACTTCAATACATGCCCCACAGTGGATACATTTAAGATGATCGACTTTAACCCTATTCCCACCATTATATAGAAAGGCTACATTAGCTTTAACAAAGCATTTGGCTATACATTTGTTGCAACCGACACAAAGCTCTTTGTTCGTTAGTAAAACTTCTACATTCATGGAAAATCCCCTTATCCTCCAGCGTCATAGCGCATTGACGAACTACGTTCTGTTACAGGGTAACTGCATCACTTGGTAACTGTGGATTTATGAATGTCTCTCTTCCACAAATCAGTATATTTCATATCACTTTAATTACTTATCGCCTTAAATTTTACGTAAAAGGTCGTACCGGAAGAGGAAGATTCTACAACGATCTTGGCATTATGTCTTTCAGATATACTGTAACACGACGCTAAGCCCAAACCAGTACCGCCTTCCTTTGTTGTTAGAAACGGCGTCCCTAATCTCGCAATAATTTCATCATTAATTCCTGCACCTTGGTCTTGTACAGCAAGGACTATATTGTTTTCCTCCATATAAGTCATTATTTTGAGTGTCCCCTTTGCGGGCATTGACTCTAGTCCGTTTCTTGTGAGATTTAGGATTAACTGTCTTATTTCCCTCTCATTCATTATCGCTTCTGCTACTTCTTCAGTTGCCAATTCAACTTGTTTATCCTGATTCGTAGCATCTGCAAAAATTAAAGGATACAATGAATTGACTAAATGGTTAAGTTTTATTCCAGTATCTAATTTTGATTTTGTTTTTGCTATCGATAAAAACTCAGTAAGTATGCTGTTCGCCCCATCTAACTCGCTAATCATCAAATCAAAGTATTCTACGTTTTGTTGGGACATATCTCTACTTTTTAATATCTGTAAAAAACCTCGTACTGTAGTCATAGGATTACGTACTTCATGGGCAATACTGGCTGCTAATTCTCCAACAAGATTTAGTCTATCTAAACGAGTTACTTCCTCTAAAGCCAGCTCTCTTTTAGTAATATCATTCATTTGCATTAGAAATAGTTGTTCACCTTTAGAATCTTGAAAAGGTTGCTGAAATACTTCGAAAATAGTGTCTCTAATAACACATTGCCATTGCTTGCGTGTTTCCGCTTCGGAACTCAGTAGTATTTCACAATTGCTGCAAGGTTCATCTTTATTATAAAAAATGTAATGACACTGCTTATTATTCGTTTCGCCGAAAACCTGTTTGAAATTATGGTTAGCAAAAACTATTTGCCCCTTGATTGTTCGAATACAAACTAATCCTGGTAATTCATCAATTAATGAATAAAGGCGCTTCCGTTCATCTTCCAATTGATTGTTATAGATTCTTAACAGTTTTTCAGTTTTTTTCCTCTCTGAAATATCATGTAGAATTATTACAATACCTAATATATCTTTAAATTCATCATAAATAACCTTACCAGATAATTCACATGCTAAGGTAATATCCTTATTGATAAGATCGACTTCAATATTATCAATACTCCCTGTTTGAAGTAGATTTTGAAAGATTTCCTTATTATTTTCAACCATTGTATGAAATGTTACTTCTGTCATACTTTCTAAAGCTATATTATTGGCCTTTTTTATTGAAAAATCTTCTCCTATAATAAAAATTGGATCGTTAACATTTTTAAATATATATTCAAATACATATTCAGAAACATATTTTGGAGTGATTTCTATTAATTTGTATTTCTTTATTGAGTACCAAATACCAATTAAGCCAATAGGAGCTGTTAAGATTCCCATTGTAACAATTGGTATTTGGAATAAAGGCAAGACAATATCCGTCAAAATAGCAATTGTAAAAGAAATTAGAGTTGTTATTCCAATAATCTTGGCTTGTTCTTTTTCTCTTTGCAATTTAGAATTTTTAGCCATTTTTCTGAAGATCATTACATTTAAGATTGCAGACAAAACAGTATAAACATAAAACAGTATTTCTAAGAAATTGACCGGGTACCTGTCGCTCCATCCGTTATTTAAATGATAGAGCACATCACTTGGGTTATATCTTAAAGTATTTATATAAAATAAAACCGCTGGAAGACATAAAAGCAATATTTTTTTCCAACCTAGTTTTGTTTCATTGCCATTTTTAATCATGAGGGCAGTTATTAACCAAATGCTAAAAAAAGAACACCATCCCACAGCTGCAACTAATCTCCAATAATTAGCTAAATATATGTTTGATGCATTAAACATAAAACTATAACCTATTGCCCACAAAAACAAATCAATACAAATAATAAATAACATTTTGCTTATATTTGAATTTCGATCTTTTAAGATTATATAAAGGCCAAACAGAAAATAAAATATGGCCCCTGTGAAAAAAATCAAGAAATATATTTGCATTCTAATGTGATCCCCTCAAAATTATTAGTATATTTAACATACTAAAATTGGTGTCTACCAAAAAATGGTTAAGTCTACCGCATGCACATCTATTGCCTTTTTCCACTACCTTGTATAACCGATTATTCTAACCTAACATTTTCGACGATAAGAGGTCAAGCTCCTTCTTCAATTAGAAAAATTGTGGTCGTTCAATAATTATTAGTTTAGAGTCCATTGTTAATTTGAAAAAGCCTGGCTGGATTCGGGATCTTACCGATTCACTAGACAGGCTTTTATCCTAAACTTATTTAATAGTCGGTGACGCGTAGGCTGCATATGAACAAGTAACTACGCTTATTCTACTGAAAGTATCGAAGTTATGCTTTCTAAATAAGTACAAAAAAAGTCCCCTCACTTGGAGGGGGAGTAGGCTGCGTATGTTGTATCTTTATTATAGCCTAGATTTGTTACTGTTCCATGAACTCTTTGTAAGGAATATGTTAAATTTTATTTGCTCTTTTCATTTCTTTTTAACACGTTAAAGATCGTAGAATATGTCATTCCCAAACGGCTAGCAGTGGAAGAGAACAGACACCTTAATTAATTCGAATTCTAGATTAGACGTTAATCCTTTCAAGGTGTACTATATAACAGTAAGCAAATTTGGGGTGATCATACGATGAGTTATATTCAAAAAGGAACTGTAGCCTTCCGCAAAACCAACGTGGCCTTATTTTTTGGTGGTTTCAACACGTTCGCTATTATGTATTGTACCCAACCGTTGTTACCTGAGTTTTCCCGGGAGTTTCACATTTCTCCCGCTGTTGCCAGTCTGTCGCTTTCACTAACGACGATTGCCTTGGCCGTTAGCATGTTATTCGTCGGTTCCCTGTCCGAAGTCAAGGGCCGAAAGCCCCTCATGATATTTTCTCTTTGGGCTGCATCCCTGCTGGCCGTTCTTATCCCTTTCGTCCCCAACTATTATTTTCTCCTATTCGTGCGTGTCCTTCAGGGGCTTGTCCTAGCAGGTTTACCCGCCGTGGCGATGGCCTACCTCAGTGAAGAGATTGCACCTGCTAACTTAGGGATAGCGATGGGACTTTACATCAGCGGAAACTCGGTCGGCGGTATGAGCGGGCGGATTTTTATCGGGATGCTCAGTGATTACTTCAATTGGCGGATAGCACTAGGTAGCATCGGTATTTTAAGTATCCTGGCAAGCTTAGTATTTTGTTACTTGCTGCCGGAGTCGAAACACTTTCAACCGCGCTCGTTTGACATTAGAGAATTGTTGAAATCGATGTTCAACCACCTTTTGAACCCCGGACTGCTTTGCTTATATGGGATTAGCTTCTTTCTAATGGGCAGTTTTGTCACACTTTTTAATTACATAAGCTATCAATTAATTGCTCCCCCCTACTTACTCAGTCAAACGATCGTTGGCTGGATTTTTGTGATCTTTATCGTAGGGACGTTTAGCTCGACTTGGCTGGGCCGCTTGGCAGACATTCATGGGCGTCGCCAAGTACTTTGGGTCGCTCTGCTGATCATGGTCTCCGGCGCACTCATTACCTTAAGCGTTCCTTTAGTGCTCAAAATCTTGGGCATCGCCATTTTTACCTTTGGTTTTTTTGGCAGTCATTCCCTTGCCAGCAGTTGGGTTGGACACCAGGCTATTCATGACAAAGCCCAGGCCTCAGCTCTTTATCTTTTCTTCTACTATGTAGGTTCTAGCATCGGTGGAACAGTCGGCGGTATCTTTTGGTCGCTGTTTGGCTGGGGGGGTGTCATCTGCATGATCTTAAGTTTCTTACTACTCGCTCTTTTCCTGTCGCTTCGCTTGAGCTCGATTTCACAAGATATTAATCGGAAGAACCAACAAACGAACTGTCATATCAAAAGCTAAGGCGGCAATGAGTTTGATGGAACGGTAAGAGTTGCACAAAGCATTTTTTGGATATAATATCAACATTGTAATAATTCTCATTGCCTCCACTGTTTAAGATCCTGTACTATAGAGCAAGGGTATGCAGTACAGTTATTAGCCCCTATTAGGGAACTAATTATCCCGTGATAGAGGACTAACAAGTTTTGTGTAGAATTAACTTTTATTAACCCCTATGATTTGGAAGGAGAAAATTTAATGACCAAAATCAAAATGAATGTCCCCTTGGTAGAAATGGACGGGGACGAAATGACTCGAATTATTTGGAAGTGGATTAAAGAATTATTAATTGAACCTTACGTTGAACTTAAAACTGAGTATTATGATTTGGGATTACAGAAAAGGGATGAGTCTAATGACCAAATTACGACGGATTCAGCCCTTGCTACCATAAAATATGGCGTTGCTGTTAAGTGTGCCACCATCACCCCCAACGCTCAACGGATTAAAGAATATAATCTAAAAGAAATGTGGAAGAGCCCCAACGGTACTATCAGAGCAATTCTTGATGGTACTGTTTTTAGGGCGCCGATCATTGTTGACAGCATTAAACCTTTTATCCGTACTTGGAAAAAGCCCATCACCATTGCCCGACATGCCTATGGTGATATCTACAAAGACGTCGAATATAGAGTGGAAGGCCCAGGTAAAACCGAACTTGTTTTTACCGGAGAAAATGGCGAAGTACGGCAGACTATTTTTGATTTCCAAGGCAAGGGTGTAATTCTTGGGATGCATAATATTGATAAATCCATAGCAAGTTTTGCCCGAACTTGCTTCAATTATGCCCTCGATGTCAAGCAGGATTTGTGGTTTTCGACGAAAGACACTATTTCCAAAAAATATGATCATACTTTTAAAGATATATTCCAAGATATCTACGACCAAGAATACAAGCAGAAGTTTGAAGAAGCAAAGATTGAATATTTCTACACTCTGATTGATGATGCTGTAGCCCGAGTTATCCGGTCCGAAGGTGGTTTTATCTGGGCCTGCAAGAATTACGACGGTGATGTCATGTCCGACATGGTGGCCACTGCTTTTGGCAGCCTAGCCATGATGACTTCGGCATTAGTATCTCCCGACGGTTATTATGAATTTGAGGCTGCCCATGGTACGGTCACTAGGCATTATTACAAACACCTTAAAGGTGAAGAAACATCGACCAATTCCATGGCTACAATTTTTGCCTGGACTGGGGCTTTAAGAAAACGCGGCGAACTAGATGGAATTCAAGAACTAGTAGAATTCGCCGACAAGTTAGAGGCAGCTTCCATTAAGACCATCGAAGAAGGGGTTATGACCAAAGATTTAGCAGAACTGTGTGAAGTAACGAATAAGAAGGTTGTCAATACACGTAACTTCCTGATTGAAATCAAACAAAGGTTGGACGAAATCCTCTAATTTAAAAATCGCCACAAGGAGAGAAATTACATGGATATTGTGAAACCCTCAATCTTACCGGGATTTATGGAACTCTTACCAGCCGATCAGTTGTTGTTTAACCGCATGTTAGATACAATCCGTTTGAACTACGAGAAATTTGGGTTCCTGCCTATTGACACGCCGATCATCGAAAAATCCGAAATCCTTCTGGCCAAGGGGGGCGGGGAAACGGAAAAGCAGATTTACCGCTTTAACAAAGGGGACACTGACCTCTCAATGAGATTCGATCTGACTGTCCCCCTGGCCCGCTATGTAGCCCTTCACGCCTCCGATCTTACCTTTCCTTTCCGCAGGTATCAGTTAGGCAAGGTCTTCCGCGGAGAGCGCAACCAAAAAGGCCGTTTCCGGGAATTTTACCAGTGTGACATCGACATCATAGGCAACGGGCAATTAAGCATTCTTAACGATGCCGAGATTCCCAGCGTTATCTACTCAACCTTCAAGGACCTAGGCTTTGAATCATTTACTATCCGGATTAATAACCGGAAAGTCCTTAATGGTTTTTTCTCCGCCTTAGCCCTGCCCAACAAAGCCGATGTGTTGCGAATTATCGACAAGTTAGACAAAATCGGCCCAGAAGCAGTTATTAACGAACTCCGGGAATTAGGCATTGAAGAATCCGCTATCCTTCGACTTATGACGTTCATTCAGCTCAAAGGCAGTAATGAAGAGGTTCTGACAAAACTTAAGGCAATGGGCTTGGATGACCCGGAATTCAACCTTGGTCTGGAAGAGCTTTCAAAAGTAATCCACCATGTCGGCCTCTTAAATGTCCCGGAAGAAAACTATCAAATTGATCTTACCATTGCTCGTGGTTTAGATTATTATACTGGGACGATCTATGAAACGATCCTCAATGATTACCCAAGCATTGGCAGTGTTTGTTCCGGTGGACGATACGATAACCTGGCCGGTTATTACACCAAGCAGCAACTGCCCGGTGTGGGTATATCGATTGGCTTGACTCGTTTATTTTACCAGCTAAAAGAAGCAAACTTCTTCGAGATCGAGAATCCGGCTCCGTCCGAAGTTCTGATTGTCCCCCTCGGAGATACCGTCGATTATGCTTTGAACGTTGCACAGAAATTAAGAACACAAGGGGTTTCGCTTCAGATCTATTATGAAGACGGCAAGATTGCCAAAAAATTAGGGTATGCCGACAAACTTAGCATTCCCTGGGTAGTCCTTTTAGGAGAAAACGAAGTGGCTGAAAACATGGTCACCCTCAAAAACTTGCAGACTGGCGAGCAAAAATCTTTGGGGCTAGATGAGGCTGTCAGGCTCATACAAACAACATAGTTAAAAACCGAGGCGGCGCCTCGGTTCTTTTATTGTTCGTGGATAGCTAGTTCCCCATTCTCTTCTCCATCGCTTTGATTAAAAAATCATCCTTTACTCCTAAAATACATCCTGAAATTGTGCTGCTAAATCCAATAAATCATTTTTGCATATGGTTCAATACATTGCTCGCAGTATTTTATAACCCCTTTTAATAATTCAGTAGATATGCCTTTTCTTCTTAAGGATTTTCGAAGACGATGGGGTGCAGGGGATTTTGGTGCCAAGCAAATAGGCCTAATGAGATACCCCTCTCATTCTTCATTCTACAAGTTTCAGAATATTCCTCTCGGATTAGCATATTTTACAAACCAAAAACCGGAACGCCCAAAACGCTCCGGTGGGGATATATGTGATCAACAGTATATTGCACACGATTTGGGAACGAGATGTGTAAACATGCTGGCGTTATACTAACATACCAAATCTCCTCTCAACCTATAAAATATAGGCCTTCAAATAGAGAATCTTATCCATTCCAAATTTCCGCTTGCTAACCCATATTACCAGTAAGCAGACTACCATTGTTGCAATAAAAACCGAGCGATATACCCAATTCACATTGTACAATGCCGAAGCGAGCAACCAAAAAGCTAAAAGGACGATAATAGTTCTTATTAAGTTATTTTTAAACATAAAATCTCCTATAGTCATCATAGTTACAAGGGGCGCCAACGCTCCCGACGGTTATTTGTTCTTGAGGACTGCTTTGGCAAAGCTCATTAGCCTTGATCATTTACATCCTTAATAATTCCACTATTATCCTCCATTTCCTGCATAAAGTGGTCATAAAAGTTCAAAACCGAAACGCCCAATACGTTCCTGTAGATAATCAATGCACCATCAACCCATGTATGAATTCTATCTGTATAGAACAGTTATGTTACTTTCTTAGTTCCAACGAACGGGAATAACCAAACCATGAGCACTTTTTATAACCTTTGATGAAGTGGGACAATGTGCTTCATGTAGCCAGGTCGGGGCAATAGAACCAGTGATTCGTATTAAAAAGTGAACCAGTCCAAATAAACTGAGAGAGAACTAAAATCCAGGTAATAATTTGCTAAATGAAACTTGCGTTATCCGATAAAAAACCGACTTTTTTTAACATCTCCTCGGCTTGAGCGTACGGATTACTGGATTTTATCTGGTTTTCATTTAATCTAGTACACCCCACCCACTTTTCATAAAAATAGTCCAAATAATGCTTGTATCCTTTTACTCTCCAATTATCAATTAGGGATAAAAAATGTTTATCTGAACTATCATACTCCAAAACTATATTTCTCAGTTCTTCATTATCCAATCTTCGGTATTTATTAAAGTGTATGACGCCTGGACCACTTAATCGTCCTTTCATAGTCTGCTTGGATTTCTTTTCATCTGAATAACCCAATAATAATGCAATCAGCGGAAAACAGAATTTTTCAGGTAGATTTAGCAGTTCGCACATTTTGTCCATATTGCATCTATGAACGCAATTGCTGAAAAAAGTATCTATCCCAAGGGATTTAGCAGTGATAGCTGCAGTCTGTGCTGCAAGAATGGTATCGGTACTTCCAGTCATAAACTCTACAATCGGTATTCCATATTTATATCTGAACCCCAGGTATTCGGCTGTATCCATTATCCTGTTAAAATCAACTGTAAATACAAGCATTTTCTTACCAACATATCCTATCTCTTTCATAACTTCTTTGTCATCTATTACGATAATTGAATAAGTCTGTCTAGCCGACGCTGAAGCCGCATTAACGCATGATTTTAATATAGCTGCTAAATGTTCCTCAGGTATATGTTTGTCTGAAAAGTGTCTAACAGTTCTAAGTTCCTCTATTATTTTTATAGTCTCATTCATATAAATCTCTCCTTAACATACCAAGTTTGTTTCTCAACTTCAATTTTAGGTTTTTCACCATATATTCACCCTTCATGGGAACTTCTAGATGGTTCGACACCGAACTATATTTTTAAAAAAAATTAATTTTCAAAGTTATATATTACCCTATCTAATAATGAGAGTAATATTACAATTTCATCATCCTTAAAATCCTTAAAAAACGTTGCAATAACATTTTGAGAAATCTCTACAAAATCTTTCTTTATACTTAACCCCTTTTCGGTTAATACAATATAAGAATATCTCTTATCATTTAAATCAGATTCTTTGGTAACATATCCGGCCTTTAATAATCTATCCACTAACTGAGTAACAGTAGATTTTGAACGATCAATCCCTTCGCCAATTTCTTTCATCGTTAATTTTCCATTGTGCTCATAAAGTATATCTAATATATTGCCATGGGACACAACTAGCCCTTCGATGCCACGATGTCTTAGTTCGCGCTCGATATGTTCAGAAACCTCATTTCTAATCTTAGATATTTTAGAGATAGCTAAGTATTTATTCATCATAAGCAATATCCTTATCCTCCAAAGTTAATAATATTATAATTCGATGCCGAACTAATTTCAAGGGCAAATTTTTATGTTTTCTTAAGCATATCATGATCTCAATGTGTCTTCCTTTTGGCATAATCAATCAGAGCCTATTGATTGTTTCGCACAAACTAATCTATAAATTTTATTGTGTTAGCAATTTCTTTTACATGGTTTTTATCCGCATACAACAATAAATAAAAGTATTTATTTCCAGCAATTTGTATAGGTGTAGCATTTAAAGATGGAAGAAAAATTACTCCTATTGCAGGATGGAACGAATATTGCTTAAGCCATGATTTAAAAGGACTATAAAGAAATGCATTTAAGCAAAGATTCCCGATCCGATTTATAATTCTAGGTTTTTGTGGTCAGTGGCCAAATACCCTCTAAAATTACACTTCCCTTAGAAGACTGGCGAACAACAATCTTTGGTGCTCGATGATGCGGTCAGGCTCATACAAACAACATAGTAAAAGAGTCTACTTGGTAAATATCAACCATAACTAACCTCCATTATTAACGAAATCGAAATATGTTCATGACATGTAACTGGCGGGGTGATTAAGCCCGGTCATCAAAAAGGTGAACAAATATAAAGAGCGGTTTGGATACCAACATCTATTCTTTCTACCGACGGAAAACAAGCTCTCATTTCGTCTTCTCCATGACGTACGAACTCAAAATAATCTCCTCTTTCCGCCCATTCAATTAAATCTGTGAAAATCCGGCGGTTCTTATTATAGTCATAAAATAGAACCCGGCCATTGGAAAGCCTGCTGGCCTCTGCATAGAATTGTTGTCGTAAGCCGGAACTAATACCATGAAGAACATAGGAGGCAAGAACCAAGTCGAAACTCTTGTCTGGAAAATCTAGGCCCTGCGTTACATCTCCTTGCACTAACTCTATAGATTTTCCCACTGTTGACTTTTTGGCCGCCCGTAACATTGAAGGAGAAAAATCTACTCCAACAGCCTGATAACCCCTTTCAGATAAACAAAATAATAAAGCCCCAGTCCCGCAGCCTATATCGAGAACCCTACCAGCTGTGGGAAGTTGGAATAACCGTTCGTTTTGAGCTATGAGGGATCGGTAAGTACGAACTTGTCTGGTAAAAAACCAATTATATACGGGGGCAATGACATTGAATATCATTACATGCCTTTCCATTTCGCGCATATATTTCCCCCTTATCAAGGAAGAATCATAACATTATTCTCCTCTGCTATTCTCTCGAACATCATTAATCTTTTAGCAGTTTAACTTCTTCTTCCGTCATCCCTGCTACTTTCGCTACCGTTGAGACCTCCATCCCTAGGTCTAAAAGATTCCTCGCTACTTCAGCCTTTCCTTCAGCCTTTCCTTTATTCTCTGCGGCCTCTATCCTCGTTAGCTGGTCACGAAGCTCAGCTTCTCTGGCATCGTACAGCATTCTTGCCTTTTCATCCTTACTGATGATCTGCAATAAATCATAAGCTTTTTTAATATCCTTGTTCTTTTCTGCTAACATCTCAATCACTCCTTTTGATTTTGCATCTAGGAATTCCATCCATTCAACAATTCGGTCATTCTCATCTCTTGGAATAGCCATATTTGCTAGCTTTATAATCTCTAGGAAATGAACCTCTAAGATGTCCGTCAACCGGTAGCCGGTTTCGTCCTCTGTCAAATGATAGCTGGAGTACAACTTTTGAAGTGGAGTACATTGAAAATCAACGATGTTGATGGTGATACATTTCTTTAGTTTGGAATAGGTATCACCTGACTTTACTTGACTTGTGTACATCTTAGACCAGTAGAACATGGTTCTTTCGGGCATGAATTCTGTCGGTAATATTTGAATCTCAATATCGATTTGTTTCCCTTGTTTCGTCTTCGCTCTGACATCAAGTATTCCTTTTCTATCTTCCGCGAACTCCCTCAAAAGCTCACTATTGATAATTTCTATTCCTTCAAAGTCTTCCGCAGGAATACCTAATACCGCACTGAGAAAGGCAATTAACAGATCTTTATTGTTTTCGTCTCCAAAGATTAGCTTGAACACGAAGTCTACTTTGGGGGACATTAAAAATCCATCATCCGTTGGTGTTTGCTTGGTTTTACTCTTCTTGTTCCCAGTCATTTTAATGTCATCCTCTCTAGTTATCGCGTATCATTTTAGCTACTACCATAGTTTCACACACCAGCAGACAACCACTTTTATAACTAAACATCACGGCTCCCTAGCTTCATTATACAACAATGAATATTTTAGTTCCATAAAAAGGAATAGCTTGTACTTGGTCAGGCGTTTCGTGACAAAAAAAAATGAGCATCGACTAGGCTAGTCCTGCTCCCTACATAACTTTCAGAACGAAAGTGTGTGTGGGTTTCTTATTTTGAAAGGTACTACATGTCATGTGTTAAATGCAAATTTCTCTTCATTTATCTGGATGTTTTTAGCTTAAGCCACTACACTGCCACCATTTCTAAACTTGATAACATTGAGCCAAGAAATGACCATCCTTTTCCGGAATCCCAAGAAAGTTGTCTGGAAGTCTTACCTAAATACTTTTTCCCCGAATGCGGGCTGGTTCAACAAATGACAAGTTCATATAGCAATACATTACGCCCTTCAATATTTGACGGCGATTCCTTAATAAATCTGGCTCCTTTCTTGTCATAAAACCCTTTGGCATTTGGATCGGATAAAATAAACAATCGACCAATAGACTTCTCTCGACACATGTTAATTGCGTATGATATCAGTTTAGAGCCAATTCTTTTCCCTATTAATTCGGGCAGTATAAAAAGATGTTCTAACCAATTACCCTTCATGACCAAGACCTTACCTGCCCAAAAGTCTTCTTTAACCTCGACTATTGAAAAATATCCGGTTATTCTTCCATCATCACAGAGTTGAATCAATTCATCGTACTTAGAATAGTTAACTTCAGATATGTATCTCTTAATGAATTCAGTTTCTTCGGCGTTACAGTCGTTGTTGCCAGAGTATGAACCTATGTTTTTTAAGGGAAAGGAATGTGTGAGACAAATTCTCGCGCAATCATCATAACCCTTTTCAATCAAGTAGTTATAGCCGTCTATAATGTGCCTCATTTGTGACACACCGTAACGTCTGCCAATATCGTGGAGATATCCCAGTATATACGCAATCTCTGAATCAAGCTCTTGATGGTTGCTGGCTATATTTCTTGCCGCTTCTGCTGTAAAGATTGAATGATCTACCCAAGGGCCAGGATTAAATGTCCCGGCTTCAGTCAAAAATCGCTTAGCTTCTTCGATAGATGGTACATTCATAATACTTTTATTCCTTTCAAGGTGCTCAAGTTGAAGCGAGTGAGTTTAAGTCACTTTCTTCATTTTTCTGTTAAATATTCCCGCAAACCTAAGCTAGCAAACATTGATCCTCCCTGCGTTACTAGCGGCATGATTGGGGAATTAGCTTGAATCATAACCAGACTATTTAACTATTTTGTCTAACATTTTTGTATTCTGTAAAGTAGTAGCCACATTTAGGACACTTTGGCATTTTTAATTCCTCCGATCTAATTCCCCCGGCGCCGCGTAAGGCGAACTGGTGGCTCACGTAGGCATCATAGAAACATATTAGTTTTTGAGCTAGGTTCTGGGAAAAGCCGACGGACTCTTTCAGCTACTTGCCCATTCTCCATGCTTAATCAGAACCTTGGCCTCTGTCAGCCGCAACGGTGCGGTGATTGGGTATGAATGGTGTGGCTGGAATAAGCGAACACGTGACTTAAGGCGTTTGAAGGCCTATATTCTTTCTATAATTCGTGATATGTGCCAAATGATGATTACCGTGCCAAGCATATAGCCCAATTGCCTTTTTAAGACTTAAATCTCCCGCTTCAGGGTGACAAAATTGACGATTGAGTTCAACAGGTGACATCGACCTGAGTAAAACAGACCATCTTTTATGTAAAGTTTCTAGAAGATTCAAAGAAACATCCACCGGTAAGGTTCGAGCATCTTCAAGCTCAGCCCATAACACTTCGTTAAATGGCTTTATTGTCGGAGTGTCCTCAGTTAATGCGAGTTTAAATCTAATGTAACTATTCATATGACTATCAGCTATATGATGAATCACTTGCCGTATCGTCCATCCTCCTGGTCTGTAAGAAGTACTCAATTGTTCCTCAGACAAATCTTTAACTGAATCGGTAAGTAACCTAGGTAAAACCTCAATTTGGGCAATCAAATTTTCAACTTGATCTAGACTAACATCTTCTGACATATTAAATTGACCGATAGGATACCGAAGTTTATCCATTGACAAGACCTCCTAAACTTTCACTAATTTATTTAACTATATCCTGAACAAATACATTCGTAATAATTCCACAATTATCCTCAATTTCCTGCAATAAGAACGCAATCAGCATGTCCAAAAACGCTTCGTTAAGCTTGCCGCATATGCTCTCGGCGTGAGAATTACCTCCAACACGCAAGACTCGGTACTCGACTGCAGGCTAGGTTTTATCCAGCAATTTAGCCTATGTATGAATTTGCTACCACTGACTGTATATTTCAACGACTATTCGGATTTTCCTCAATATTTGTCTAATTCTTATTAAAAAAGGATACACCGTCCCCTACCCCATTATTTTGATTCTTATTTAATTGCTCAATTACTTTTGAAAGCGGTAACGATATCAGTGAAATCAATGGATTGAATGTAGTAGAAGCTAAAGTGCTGACTCAGTACCGCATATCCTCATTGCCTTTGACTCCATATGGACGGAAACTTCACCTAACTTGAGATCTAACCTGGAGGCGTCTGAACGGTAAGTGTCAAATAATCTTCGGGATACATAAGGAGAAATCAACGTTTTCAAAAGTTTTACTTGGCCCCCAATATTTCTGACCATTTACCGTTGCCGCAATCCTTATCCTATAAAGATGATTTCGATCTCCTATATGGTCTGACGATAATGTCAACGTATTGTCTGATGTATTTATTGTCTCAAGGATTTTCCTATCTGTTAAATCATCTATTTCGCATGAATACATAGTCGCGTTAGGGATAGGATTCTAAGTTACCACTGGATTGCTAATATAGGGGTTTGATGATAGCTGATAACAGGTCCCTGAGATGTTCCTTTTAATTCCGGGTTTAAATCTTGAAGGTTTACCCAGAATTCAGCTTCTGGAGCAAAAATCTCAAGAATATTTGGATCTAGTAAATCCGTCGTGCTAGCGGCCATAACACTAATTTTATAACGGTGTCTCTCGGTTCTGAGATAGATGGCAAAGTTTCCTTTGCCCTTACTTATCGAGCCGCACAAACGCAGGTTCCTATGATGAGTCGGCATGGACGTTTTATGGTGGCCCGACTACTTTACCAACCATTTTACAGATCGACGTTTCGCCGCCTTCACCGAGCTTCATACCATGAATCACTTTCACTTTTTATCACAGCATGTCGGAGTATTAGCCTTTCTGCACAGCCAATCTTCTGTGTATTCGGGGATTTCACCCAATGATTCAGAAACACCGTTCAATAGGTTCACACCTATTGTCTACTTTTGATTAGGCATTACTGCCTAGCACTGTGTAGAAACAGCGCGCGCGCAATGAAGTAACACCAACGTGCCTGGAGTTGGCAAATCGGCTCAAATTTATTTCTGTCACGGAAATCGGCGACAATTGGATACTTATGGAAATATTTTTAAATAACTATTCATAGTATTGTAAAGGAATAACTTTAGAAGTTTTAAAATAGAAAAGGTTTCTATTGTTTCTTTTACAAGCTATTCCCGCCGAATCGTTAGGGCTTGTTGCTTTAAGCCTGGCCCTGGCTTAAGTGCCGTTGCGCCAGGGGTGGATCATAGTAGCTGGGACAATTCGGAAAAGCGCACATATCAATAAAGCTACCAACATGTTCACTCCACTAGCGGAAAGTGGAAGTGTCAAGGTCGGGGTCGATAGCCCGAAGAAGCAAAATTTACACCCCACCAGTAGCCA
>NZ_AGAF01000132.1 GCF_000224515.1 Desulfosporosinus sp. OT
CGAGCTTGAAGGCAAGGAAGGTATTGACCAATCCATCCGGTGACCAAATGACGGGCTGGCTGATTGTGGTGCTGATCGTCGTAGTTGTGGGCGCAGTGTTTATGACGCTATACCAGGGATCGATTACCACTATCTGGAACAGCATCGTCAGCAAGATTACCGGCTTATTGAGCTGATGGCAGACGCAACAGGCATATCCGCTCATGCGGGAGGTGTGAAAAGTCAGATGAACAGGCAGTACCGGGGCATAGGGGGGAGATTTTCTCCCCTCTTGCCTTTATCTGACAGAAGGGGCAGCTCATACTACGACCTGATTATTAAGACCTTTATAATCATCACGTTGCTGGCGACAGTGCTGTCCTTCCTGAGCATTTTTACCACGTATTTGAACCTTAACCATATCTGCCGCCGGGTGGTCCGGGAGGTTGAACTGGAGGGGCAGGTATCGGATACCGTTTATGATGTGTTTTACAAGCTAAAAGAGCAGACCGGCCTGTCGCCGGAAATGACCATCGAAGATGTTGCTTACTGTGACGAGCAGAACCAAAAAATCCAGTTAAGGGATACTTTTACTGTGGATATGGAGTACAACCATGTATTCACCATTTTCAGACCTTCTTTCGCGCCACCCGTCCAGATTATCATACCCATGAAAGTGAGGATTGCAGGCATGTCGGAAAAATACTGGAAGGTTCCGGACTGACAACGAAAACTACAGGGGGGAGGCGTATTTGTGTGGCAAAAGCCCTGCGAATCCTAAAAAGTCAAAAAGGGGACACCCTATTTTTCATTTTTATCATCGTGTTTGTCATCCTGACCCTTTCAGCCATCATCATCGAATATTTCCGGCTCGAAAGCCTGTACCAGCAGGTGGAATATGAATTGCAGCGCGGGGTAAATTCAGCGGTGGAGTATGCCATCCTGGACGAATACCGCAGGGATGACACCGCAAAAATGGACACCGCCATCGCAGAGCAGGAGCTGTACTACTATTTTAACCAAAACATGAAGCTGGACCAGGAGCTTAACAAATACTCCGACAACAGGTTTGTGTACCAGCTTAAAATACGGACCTTCTCGGCTGCGGAAAGCCCGCCTCGCCTTACCATAGAGGGCTGGATTGGAACCCGCAGCATCTTCAACTTTTTAACGGGAGAAATACGGCTGCCCTTTACCATATCTAGCAGCAACTGCCGAATTGATTAAGGGGGTCCCAATGAAACGAAAAGCATTATTTACCCTGCCCTTTATGTTGCTGTGCTTTATGCTGCTGTCGGTAAATGCCTATGCCATGACGGACAGCGACATAGAGATAACGGTAACGGCTCCGGTAGACAGCCTGGCCAGCGAAAACGGAGTGGTTGCCGTGGAACAATTTCCCGCCCAGGTGAAAATCGACACCATCGCAAAGGTGGGTACAATAACGGATGTTCAAGCAACATACAAGGGTAAAACCCAGGCGATTTCGTCAGCCTGCATTTTAACCATAGAAGATAAAGCCGATTGTGGAGCGTACACCATCACCGCAAAAACGGACAAAGGTGCCGTCTTCACTGTTACGGCTAATGTAGTGTTCCAGGTAAGGGCCGTCTATGACATCCATTACCGCACTACAGCCATGAATATTCAGGAAATCTATGAGGGCGACAAGCTGATAAAGTCTTTCCCCACACCGCAGCGTATCCGGCTGGAAAACGCAAATACCGTTGCCGAGAATGAAAAGGAGCGAATAGCCGGGCTGATCGGCAGGAGCGACGGTAAAACATATACGCTAAAGGGCAGCCTAGTGGTGGAAATTCACAATTTTACAACGGGCAAAATTTATGGCTTCTATGACACGGACGAGAATTTTGACCGTCTCACCACCGGCTACGGCTGGACGCCCAAAGCCTTGATTGCCTTTGAAACTATGAGAAACACGGCGATTTCCTATCAGGCCCCCGTAAAGCTTGATCTCGAAGCTGCCTGGTGCGATGAAAAAAAGCAGGAGATTTACGGAAAGCTGTCGTCACAGGACAAGGGAGTACCGGAAGTTCTCTACCCTTACCAGACCACCGCCGTAACTTTTTCAAAGGAGGACATCCCCCTGTCCCGCAATTTTATTTACCTGGGGCTGGAATGGGATTACACCCCGGAGGCTGCTGGGTATGCTGACGGAGAAAGCAAGATCCAAACCAGCATTACCCAACAAATTAATTACAAAATTCCGGCAGCAGACTTCTATTTTAAATTCAAAAAGCAGGACGCCGCCGACCTTTCGGTTGTGATTAACGCTCCTGCCACGGTGTACCGGGGCGACAGCTATTCCTTTAACGTGACCTTTACCAACAGTGGAATCCAACCGGTCTATGACGTACCACTCAAAGGACAGGTGGATGACGACCTGATGAAAGAAATTCCTGAAATGCAAGACTTCTCACCCAATGAGAGCAAAACCTACACCATCCGGCACAAGGCCGACACCTCTGCCGATGTGATACACCTGTGGGCCAATATCGGCGTGCCGGAGGGCTTCATCGATGATAATCTTTCCAACAACACGGCCACGACGGACATCCGAGTGGTTGAGAAATCTGCACCGGAGCGTTCAAAAACCCTTGAACCCAAAGACAACCCGCAGCAACCTGATAACCCCGTCCCACCGGAGGATACCCCTCCCGTCTCTCCAGAGCTGTGCGATCTATCCGCAAGTATTCTTGCGCCGCCTACAGTGTATGAGCATCAGAGCTACAGCTTTACCGTAAGCTTTACCAACCAATCCGGCACGGAACTGAAAAATGCAGTATTGCAGGGGACAAACAACGAGGCCGCTTTGATGCAAATTCTCAAAACTTGTGACTTCAGACCCCAGGAAACAAAATCGTTCACTATCACAGCTACGGCGGGAAGCAAGGGTGAAGTATATAACTTGTGGGCCAATATTGGAGCGCCGGACGGTTTCCGGGATGAAAACCCGGTCAACAACACCGCCGTTTCAAAAATAACGGTGGTGGCAAAATCCTCCGGCGACCCGACAGACCCCGGCAATCCACCCGACAACCCCGATAACCCATCGGACAATCCCGATAATCCTAACAATCCACCGGACGGTCCTGTCACCCCTGATAATCCGCCCGACAATCCCGATAATCCAACTGACCCGGAGGTGCCTGCGAAAATGCCATGTGACGTATGGACAAACCTTTCCAGTCCGCCTATGGTCTATGAGCAGGAGGAATACAGCTTTACCGTGTATTTTGCCAATTCCACAGACAAAGCGCTGTCAGGAGTGAGGTTAGACGCTTCCATCAACGGCAGCCCGGTTTCAACTGTGCCGTCCCAGGCGGATTTTAAAGCCTATGAGAAAAAGGTGTTCCTTGTTAAAGCCACAGCGGGAGAAAAAGGGGCAACTATCCATCTGTCAGCGCAGATAATACCGCCTGCGGAATACGGGGATACCAACCCAGGCAACAATCTGGTTACAGCGGAGATTATGGTATTGGAACGTCCCTATGACCTGGATGTGCAGCGCATCACGCCCGACCAGTACAAGGAGCAGCAGACGGTCATTACGACCATCAAGGTATCCAACAAGGGAAGCCAGGACTTTACACCCGGAAAACAGGTCATTGTCCTGTTGGAAATCCCCGAACTTGCTTTGTCGAAGCGTGTGGATGCCGTTGTTATGGAACAAGACACCTGGAACGTTGTGGCGGTTAAATGGGATACTCCGAGCGTTCAGGCCGATAAAAACATTACCCTGATTGCCACCATCAACCCTGACCGGACTTTGAACAATGAAAGTTCCACCACCAACAACACCTATACCCAACGGGCCGTCATCAAAAACGTGACCTATGATGAGCCGGAAGAAAGTAGAACCATCCCGGCGCCGCCGCAAAGAAGCGACCAGCCGAAAGTCACCTGGTGGGAGCAACGTTATGAAAACGGTCAATTTGTATGGAGGCACTTTTACGCAGAATTGAAAGTCACCGCCACGCTGGACTATGACACGAAGGCAAAGGGCTATCTCAAGTCGGGCTATGGCTTTTCCATCAGCGTCACGACCACCGTGGACACCAATTATGACAGGACGGAGCTGATTACCGTCCCGCAGACGGCGGAGGTATACCTGCCGCAGTACCGCTATGAAACAGCTATCCCTCTGATGACCGACGGCACGAATCATTTTACCTTCCGGGAAAACCCAAGCTCACCCTTTAAATATAAGAAGCAGTACGTGCCGGTGTGGTTCCCGGACAACAAGGACTACATTGTGCAGCTTCTGGTCACCGACATGCATACGCCTGGAGGAACGCTGTCCAAATGGATTACCGGTGGGGAGCTTGAACTATTCATAGTAGACAATATGTATTCTGATGATGTCACCACAGGGAGTTGATGAATATGCTGTTTTGCGCCGTTCCTATCCTTTGGGCGGCAGTAACGGACTTTAGAAAGCGGATCATCCCCGATTGGACATGGATTGCGGTCCTTCTGATCGGCGGTGTATCCGCTTTTCTTTTTAATACGCCGTATATTCCCCTGCTGGAAAGGATTTTAGGACTTCTGCTGCCCGGCGTGAGCCTGTTGTTTTTTGCCGTCAAATATGGCGGCGTCGGAGGCGGCGATATCAAGCTGACGGCGGCAATGGGCTTTAGTTTCGGGCTGTGTGGTCTTGTAGTCATCCTCTTTTTCGCGCTTCTTCCCGCCTGTATCTACGCAAAAGCGACAAAGCAAAAGAGCGTACCCCTGGCCGTATTTTTGTGTGTCGGCTTTTTCGCCTATGTCAGTCTTTCCCTTTTCTCATAAAACAATGTTTTTCAAAGTATGATGGGTGTTGCCGACAGCAGCATTCACAAGGAGGAAGCTTTTATGACGTTTTTTCACGATGAAGCCCACCGCCAGAATGTTTTGCACTGCCTGCGGAAGAAAAACCGGATTTATCCCGACGGAAAGGCCGACAACTATTACTTGTCAGCCTTATATATTTTGCTCTCCACGAAGAACAACCTGAATAAAAAGACCCGCCGCTTTATTGATGGTGAGGGTATCGAATTTGAAAAAATGCTGTCCGCCCAGGATTTTCCCAGCAGCGAAATAAAGCTCATCAAGCTGGCGGCCAATCTTTTTAACGGTTCTATGGAGGTTTCTCCTTCGGAACTGATAAACACGCTGGATGATGAAAACTTTGAGCTGGCGCTGCAAGCCATTTTTTTCAGACGTACCGGCTGCCATGTCCGGGATTTGCTTCCTGCGGTGGAGGCGGTTCCTGAACTGGAACAGGAAGACGAAGACGAAGAAGAAATGTATATGTTCTAAAGCCTTAATGTCTAAATTGCCAATAGAAAAGACGAACGACTTTTTACGCTGAAAAGAAAGGGGTAAGAAATGGACAATGTATCGAAGCTTGATCTAGAGGCTATGCGAAATGTTGATATACGCACGGTTGATCCGGCTACGCTGGTGGATATCTGCGCTGTGAAAATAGACCAAAATCTGCCCCAATCCGAAAGGATCAGGGACTTTATCCGTCAAATCAAAAATCCTTACTGCTACAAATGCGGCAAGGCGATTGTCAAGGTAAGCTTTTCGGATACCACTGCGACATTGGAAGACCGGCTGGAGCATTATTTAAAATCATTGTAGGAGCCTGAAATGAAAATTTGCAATTTGATGGCAAAGCTTTTGGAATTCAATCTGGACGCGTGGTTAGATTTATGCTATCATCAAGCATAAATAGGCACTAAATCGGTGGCGCCCGGTTGTTGAAAGTTTTTGCTGATGAACTTCAACAATCAGGAGGCTGCCATTATGGAAAACTTAACTGGCAATAAGATTTTCAATGCTGCGATCTATGTCCGCCTTTCCAAAGAGGACGGCGACAAGGTTGAGAGCGACAGCATTGTAAACCAAAAAGATTTGATCCGGGATTACCTGAAAGGTATGCCGGATATTTGTGTTTGCTCGGAACGGGTGGACGATGGTTATTCCGGTGTGAATTTTGAACGTCCCGACTTTCAGAAAATGATGGAAGAAGTAAGGGCAGGAAAAATCAACTGCATCATCGTCAAGGACCTGTCCCGTTTCGGCAGGAACTTTGTGGAGGCCGGGCGGTATATCGATCAGATATTCCCCTTCCTCGGCGTGCGTTTTATTGCCATCAACGATGGCTATGACAGCTTTTGCGGCAAGTCGTCCTCCGACAAGATACTGATTCCATTTAAGAATTTGGTAAACGACGCCTATTGCCGCGACATATCGGTCAAAATCAGGAGCCAGCTTGAAATCAAACGCAAAAAAGGCGATTTCATCGGCTCCTTTGCCGTATACGGATACCTGAAGGCACCGGACGACCGGCACAGGCTGATGGTGGATGAATATGCTTCTACGGTTGTGCAGGATATTTTCAAATGGAAGCTGCAAGGCATCAGCCAGCAACGTATGGCCGACAGACTCAATGAAATGGGGATACTGTCCCCTATGGAATACAAACGCTCCTGCGGGATGAAATACAAAAGCGGATTTCAAACCAACCCCAAGGCTAAATGGACTGCCGTTTCGGTAGGGCGCATCCTGCGCAATGAATTTTATATTGGAACACTGGTGCAGGGCAAACGGAGCACCCCCAACCACAAAATCCGGACACAGATACTAAAGCCCCAGGAAGATTGGATACGGGTGGAAAACAGCCACGAGGCCATCATTGCCCCGGAGGATTTTCGGGCAGTCAACCGCTTGCTCCTGCGGGATACGCGGGTCGCACCAGCCGAGGAAACGGTCTATCTGTTCAGCGGTCTGATTTTCTGTGGGGACTGTCGCCGGAATATGGTGCGCAACGGCGTTTGCCAAAACGGGAAAACCTATACCTACTACATGTGTGGCAGCAACCGAAAATCAAAGGAATGCACTGCCCATCGCATCAGGGAAAAAACGGTGGAACAGGCTGTATTCCAATCGCTGAAAACCCATATTGAAAACATCATCAATGTAGAGCGTATTCTGCACTATATTAATACCCTGCCCTTTCAGCAGAACGAAGTCAAAAAGATCGACGCCCAGCTTATCAAAAACCGGGAAGAAATCGAACGCTGCAATTTACTTAAGGCAAGCCTGTATGAATCCATGATCAGCGGTGTACACAGCAAGGCCGAGTATCTGGAAATGAAAGAAATGTACGAAGGCAGACGGAAGGACGCCTTAGCCGCCGAAGCACGGCTCCAGAAGGAAATCGACGCCATCCTGGGCTTTCAGGGCGACAAATGCCAATGGATCGAGCGGTTTAAACAGTACAGGGACATTACTGAGCTGACAAGGGTAATCGTCGTAACACTCATTGACAAAATCCTGGTCCATGAGGGGATGCGCGTTGATATTCACTTCAAGTATCAGTATGATTTTGACCGGATGGTGGAAACCATCGGGAATGTAAACCGGATACAGCCCATTCCCATGCTCCTGCCGACAAGGGAGGCGATGTAAATGGCGAGAAAAAGCAGAGTATCCGCTATTGCCGCCGACACCATGCCTGTGCAGCAGCTTGAAAAAGTCTTTAGCACGGGGATCTACGCGCGTCTTTCGGTGGAGGACAACAACCGCAAAGAGGACAGCGATTCCATCGAAATGCAGAAGTATATGCTGCAAAAATATGTTAATGGGCAGCCGGACATGCAGATATACTCCCTTTACTGCGATAACGGACGAACCGGAACCAACTTTGAACGCCCCGAATTTGAACGGCTGATGGACGACGTGAGAGCCGGAAAAGTGGATTGCATTGTGGTGAAGGATTTGTCCCGTCTCGGCAGGAATTACATTGAAACCGGCCACTATATGGAAAAGATATTCCCGTTTCTCGGTGTGCGCTTCATTGCCGTGAACGACGGCTACGACAGCCTGACCGGTCAAAACGGGAACGACCTTATCGTTTCGCTGAAAAACCTGATCAACGATATTTATGCCAAGGACATTTCTAAGAAATCCGGTTCAGCGTTAGCGGTGAAGCAAAGAAACGGCGAATTTATCGGGGCCTATCCTCCCTATGGCTACCTGAAAGATAAAGATGACAATCATAGGCTGGTGCCCGACCCCAATACGGCCCACATTGCCCGTCAGATATTCCTCTGGAAAGCGGAAGGCCTAGGAATCAACATCATTGCTCGAAGGCTCAACGAAATGGGTGCGCCATCCCCGGCGAAATATCGTTATCTGTCTGGTATTTTAAAGAAAGAACCTACCGGGAGCGGCGCCATCTGGCAGGGACAGAGCATCAAGCTGATAACCTCCAATTTGATGTATGCGGGGCACATGGCGCAGGGGAAAAGCAGAAAATCCCTGTATGACGGGCAGCCGACCAGCATGATTCCGCAGTCTGATTGGGTCGTTGTAAGGGATACCCATGAGCCCATCATTGACGAGGACACCTTTGGCAAAGTGCAAAAAATCAAAGAAGAACAGAACCGCCTGCGCGTTTCCCTGAACGGGAAATATGCGGACATCTCTAATAAAGAAAACGTGTTCAGGGGCCTGCTTTACTGTGACGACTGCAAAACCAAAATGGTGCGGTACAAGGATGTTTCCAAGGCCGGCTCGGTATGCTACCGCTTTATCTGCCGGGTGTATGCCCAAAACCTTTCCCTGATCTGTACCAATAAATCGGTACGTGAGGATAAGCTGTTTGAATCGGTACATGCCGCCATTCAAAGCCAGATCGACCTATCGGTGGATATGGAAAGGATGCTGGAAAGGCTCAACCGGCAGGAGGATTTTCAAACATCGCAAAAAGAAGTTGAAGAAAAAATCAGCGTCACGCGTCGAAAGTTGAAACGCATCACCTTCCTGAAAGGTTCGCTGTTTGAATCCTACACAGACCATCTGCTGTCGGAGGATGAATACTTGTATTCTAAAAAAAGCTACGATGAGGATATCGAACGTCTGCAAACCGAGCTTAATGCTTTGGAACGGGAAAGCATGAACTATGAAAAAACCCTGACCCCTCAAAACGAGTGGATTCAGGCGTTTCAAAAATACAAGGACAAAACGTCCATTACCAGAGAAATGGCCTTGGAGCTGATACAGTGCATTTGGGTATCTGGCTACAACAGCATCGAAATCGTCTGGAACTACGGCGACGAATACAATAAAATCCTTCCTTATAAAGAGGGGGCGTGTCTGTAATGTCTAAAAAAGCAGCCCTCTATATCCGCCTTTCCTCAGAGGATGAAAATGAAGGCGAAAGCAACAGCATCAAGAACCAAAGGGATTTACTCCGCAGCTACCTTGCTGACCATGTAGAATTTGCGCAGTATGAGATCCTCGAATTTTGCGACGACGGATTTTCCGGCACCAATTTTGACCGTCCTGCCATAAAGCGGCTTCTTGACAGGGTAAAACGAAAGGAAATTCACTGCATCCTTGTTAAAGACTTTTCCCGTTTCGGCAGAAATTTTCTGGAAGTATGCGACTACTTGGATCAAATATTCCCTTTTCTCCGTGTCCGGTTTATTGCTGTGAACGAAAATTACGACAGCAGCAAGAGCAACGGAAGCTCTATCGGAATGGATGTGGCGTTTAAAACGCTGATCTATGAGCTTTACAGCCGGGATATCTCCGAGAAAATCCGCAGCGTTCAGCAGGCGAAATTCAAAAAAGGCGAATACCTGTGCGCCATTGCCTTTTACGGCTATGCAAGGTCAAAAGAGAAGAAAAACAGCCTTGTGGTGGACGAACCGGCTGCAGCTGTGGTCAGAAGGATTTTTCAGATGGCCTACGAGGGTGTTCCTTCTATGGAGATTGCCCTAACACTGAATAAGGAAAAAGTGCCATCCCCGCTAATGTACCGCAGGGGAAATCATACCGACAAAGGCCGGGGTTGGAGGGTTGCCGGAGAACAAACGGTATGGACGTCGGTGGCCATCAGGCGGATACTATACGATGAACGATACACCGGAAAGCTGGTCAGCCGCAAGAGGACAAAGGTGGACATTTCCCTTAAAAAAACCGTGACACTGCCGAAAAGCGAGTGGATAATCGTGCCAGGCACCCATGAGGCCATTGTATCCGAGGAAATGTTCCAAAAGGTGCAGTCTAAATCCAAAACAAGAATCATACCTGGCTGGACAAATCAGCCGAAGCATATTTTTTACGGGAAACTGAAATGCGCTCACTGCAATCATAGCCTGCAAAGAAACCTGCTTCGCAAGGAATATTTCTATCGTTGTGAAGCAGGAATGGCTGCTCAGAACGAGCAATGCCAATCGGTAAAGCTCTCCGAGCAGACACTTACGCAAACGCTGCTGTCGGCCATAGACGCCCAAATCCGGCTTATCCAGTGCAGCCTTTCCAAAGAAGGCCGTTTGGAAAAAGCCGGCGATGCCATCACCAAGCTGCAAAAGCAGGTTAAGGAACAGCGTGCCATGCAGGACAAATGGAAGCTGGCTAAGATACTGGCTTATGAGGAATTCTGCGACGGGAAAATCCCGAAGGACAAATACCTGAAACGAAAAGAGGAATATTCGGAAAGCATATTGTCAGCGGAGGCTTTAATCCTCCAATGGGAGAAGGCGATTAATCAGGAAAACCTTCAAATCCAAGAAGATACTGAACTGCAAAACTGTCAAAGGTTTGCGTCTGCAACAGAGCTGACCAGGGAAATGCTGGATGAATTTATTCAAGTCATTCGCGTCTACAGCAATGGGGCGATAGAGATTGTCTGGAATTTTAAAGATTATAACAACACCTGTATCCCGCAATGAAAGCGGGATACAGGATAAAGGAGAAGATGATCAGGTGAAAAATCGGATAAAAAAGCAGGACAATCGAGCTTGGATATATTGCAGAGTAGCTCACCCAGATGACATGGCTTTGAAATTTCAACAGGAGCAGATGGCAGAATATGCGAGGAAACAAGACTGGGAGGTCGTTGGCATGACTGCCGAACAGGGAAGTGGCCTGGATTTTAACCGTAAGGGCTTAAAAGAAGTTATAGAAGCGGTTGAAGCTGAACGAGTAGACATCGTGCTGGCAAAAAGTGTTTGCCGGATTGGACGCGATGTATATAAGACCATGGAATGTGTGGAGTGGATGAACCAATATGGAGTGAAACTGATTACCGCCGACAATGGCGAGGTGAATTTTAAACCGGCTAATGATACTATAGGTTTTATGATGACAGTGTAAGAATTTTTGTAATGAACATTTGTGTAGAAAAGCTCCAATATAAGCATGCCCTATCGCTTGTATTGGAGCTTTTGTGCATAAAGGCTTTGCCTACAAATCTATATGTGACTTTTATCTGTAATTTCCGATAGATATTTTGCTTTTTCGGTGAATGCATTGTTTTATTCATTTTTCGATATATAATAAAATATACAAGATTTTCCTCCGGAAGATCGTTTTTGTGGACTATTTACTGTGAAAGAGGCAACCGAAAAATGGGGAATCAAAGCACGCCGGGCGCAGGTGTTATGCGCTCAAGATGAAATTCCCGGTGCTGTCCGTTTTGCCAACACCGACACTGGGCAATACCAATGGATGCAGTAAAACCTGAATCAAAATGCAATAAGAACTAAGAACAGGGTACACACGAATATAATTTTCTGTAGCCATATGTCTTGGTCCACAATGATCAAAGCTTGAAGAAATGAAGATCTTCTAATGATTTTCATGTGCGACGACAAGCTACAGGAGGTATCAATGTGTGGGAAAGAAAATGTTTATTTATTGGCGAAAAGCTATTCTTTATAAATAAAGAAGCTGTACTGTTGAAAATTTACAATCCATTGAGTCTGGCTAAAATTCAGTTAATCTCGGACAGATCAGAAATGATAGTTGATATAAAATGTCTGCAAAATGAGCCGGATTTGACAAACTCAATTCCTTTAGGCATTTGGAGGTAGTTAAAGCATGATTTTGAGTTTTATTAAGACTCCACTTACTGGAGATGCTTGGGAAGAATGGTGCGATGCATGCTATCGCATACGTTACCAAAGTGATAACTATCAAAAAATACCTGCTACATACAGGGGTGATGCTGGTATCGAAGGTTATACCCAAACAGGCATCGTGTATCAATGCTATTGCCATGAGCGTGAGTACAATGATGATGAGCTGTATGAGCATCAGCGCGATAAACTTACAAAAGATATAAACAAATTGGTAGATCAAACCTATAAACAGAGACTGAAAGACCTTGGAGTACCCACAATAAAACAGTGGCATTATGTGGTTCCTTTCTATAAGGATAATCGACTATTGCAACACGCCACAGCTAAACGGAATGAAATTCTTCGAGGGAAATCTGGCAAACCAAAAGAATATGATCATCTGGATGACAACTTTGTGATTGTGATTAAAGTAGCAGAAGATTTCAAGGTCGAGTTTTCAAAGATTATCCGAGAGACAATAACAGATACAAAGCTAAATACCGTTGTCAAAAGCTTTGACACTATACCTTGGGATAAGTGCCCTTCTGAAAAAGTACATAACATACAACGGAAAATCAAAGCTGTGATGAATCCTGTGAACGATGATGATGAAGACTTTAAGGATGTAGTTGGAGCATATGTCGCGTATTATATTAAGGGTATTGAGATTTTGCGGATGCTGCAGGCTGATTTTCCGGAAATATATGAGCACATTTATACGCTAGAGCGGTCATGTAAAAATGAGGTTAGTTTAAGGACAAAAATGAATCAAGATCGCTCACTCAACATGAGCATCTTTAATGAGATTTTAGGCGAATTTGAGCAAAAACTGAGTCGTGAATTTGACAAGTATTTTACTACATCATCGATAATGGAATTAAAACATGATATGGTTGGCGCGTGGTTAGCGGATTGTCCAATGGAATTTAGAAGAGGGTGATTTATATGGATAAGTTGTTTGACTCAGTTGATAAAATTCTATTTACTGATAGACCTGAGGCAGTACCTTATAATTATCGAATAAGTTATAAGGTTGCGCAGTTGTGCTTAATTCTAGCAAAGTCATGTGGACGTGGTGGATGCTCTATTCTAAAGCTGCACATGATCTCTTTAGCATTAACGTTTGAAAGTGACATGAATATACTAATCGACTTTGCAAATGATAGAACCCATGAATATACGCCTATTCGATTCGATCCCGCAGTAAATAGAGCTTTGAACTATGCATTGGGAGACAGTATGTTTGCACAACAGGCAAATGGATTATATCGCTTGACGGATAAAGGGAAAAAATTCGTTAGCAAAATAGACGAAGATATTGAGTTGATGGCACGAGAAAAAGAGCGACTTGATTCGCTTTCAAATAAACTCACAGAGGCTAAAATTAAGGAAATAATGTCTTTGTGGAGGTATTCGAATGCTTAAAATTAATAGATTAAAAATTGCGATACGTACTGCGGAACAAGATTTTGGCTTTGACCATACCTTCATGCAAGGCATTAATTTTATTGCTAGTGATGACAATACTTGTGGAAAGAGTTCAGTGATTGAGGGGATATACTACGCTCTCGGTTTTGAAGAGATAATAGGCGGCAGGGGCGAAAAGGTTCTGACGTCAGCGTATAAGAACTCCATTGAGTACAACGCAAAGACCTATAACACCCTTGAATCTGAAGTATACTTGGAAGTACATAACGGAACGGATATCATTACCTTGTATCGTACTGCAAAAATGGAAAATAGAGATTCACGCTTAGTTACTGTATACTTTGGTTGCCTTTCTGAGGTGGAAACAGGTTCTGTGGATTATGATAATATGTATGTACACATGCCCAATTCTGCAACTCGAGAAAAGGGATTTCACACATTTTTAGAGCGGTATTTGGGTTTGGAATTACCCTACGTTAATAATTACAGTGATTCGGAAAGCAAATTGTACTTACAACTGCTTTTTTCAAGTATGTTTATTGAACAAAAGCGTGGATGGGCAGACATATTTTCAGGAATGCCTAATCTAGGGATAAAAGAGGCTAAGCAGCGCACTGTTGAGTACATACTTAATCTTGATACTATTGACAATGAAAAGAAAAAGATAAGTTTGAAAGATAAAAAAAATGAGATTGAAAAATCTTGGAATGATATCGTACAGGCTCTCATTTCTGACAGCAGGTCTGCCCAGTGTATTATTTCAGGGTTTCCCAACTCACCTAGAATTCTTGAAGAAGCTGTACGAGCTAAGGTTTCCATAGAATACATCAATAGACAAGAGATAAACTCGTACATCTTAAACCTGAGAGATGAATTGAGTCGGCTTTCTTCGCTGAAACCTAAAATTGTAGATAATTTTGATGAGCTACAAGTTGAGCTTGATGAAACAGAGAAGCAAATCGATTTAATATCTAACAAAGTTAATGAAGCTAGAAGAAAGCTAAGCATGGAAGATGCAAGTATAAAAAGCCTTAGAGAGAGTTTAGATACTATCAAGATTGACATAGCTAATAATAAAGATGCCGCAAGACTAAAGAACCTTGGAGCAGACATAGGATCTGAAATAATAAAGGGTATTTGCCCTGTTTGCAATCAGGCAATTGCTGATACACTTTTACCTTTGGCCAATGAATTTCATATAATGAGTATTGATGAAAATATAAAACATCTAGTTGCTCAGAAAGAAATGTTTGAATTTGCACTGAACGGCCATTCCGAAGCTAAAGAGGAATTAAAGAATTCAATTTCTTATTTTGAGGGGAGTTTGTTTACCCTCAGAAGATTAGCTCTTTCTTTAAGAAGCGATCTTTATGCGGTAGACGAAGAATTATCCGAATCTATTGTCTATAAAAAACTTGAGTTAGCTAATGAGATACAAGAATTAGAGAAATTCAAAAATACAGTTGATAATTCTCTTGAAAAACTTACGGAGCTTTCAAAACGTTGGAAAAAATACTTAGACGAGAAGGAGCAACTTCCTAAAGAAAAATTTACATTAGAAGATAAGAAAAAGTTAAGTTCCTTTGAGAGCAATTTTAAAAATGATCTTAGGACATATGGATATAAAAGTGTCTCGAATATAGATGATATATCTATTTCACGAGATACTTATTTACCTGTAATCAATAATTTCGATATGAAATTTGATTCATCAGCTAGTGATAATATTCGAGCTATTTGGGCCTTTACGATGACGTTGCTTCAAACATCAAATACCCATCTTGGAAATCATCCAGGCACTTTGATATTTGATGAGCCCGATCAGCACAGTATCGTGATATCGAATATGAAGGCATTCTTCAAAGGAATAATTGATGTTGAGGGTTGGAAACAGGTCATTATCGGTATAACAATAAAGGATACGGATACGAGAATTGCGATCGAAAGCTTGGATGTCAAAAGTTACAACATGATAAAAATAAACGAAAAGGCATTTACTCAGATAATCAAAGTTCCTCCTTTAAATGACGCTGATGATCAATCGTAGCTAATTTTATAATTGAGAGTAATGCTTAATTAAGGGTAATATAAAATAATAGTAAGATCACACAATTAAAGAAAATACGAGTATGGAGTGGATAGCAGGGTGGGTTTAGATTTTCCTTTATATGTATTTTTAGATACCAATATCATTATGAAAACAGGTTTTAATTTCAATGGCGGAGCATTATTAAATTTGAAGAAGTATCATGATGCGGGCGTAATATTGGTTATAACAAACCAAATCATAGTGAATGAAGTCGAGAATAATATTAAACGACAGGTTAAAGAAGCAGCCTCTCGTGTTAAGAATTTTATTGAAAGGCTATATTGTATCACTGAATTAAGGCATTCAGATGAGTACAAAGGACTATTCCAAGATTTTAGGAAACAAAAATGGGAATTATTTATTGTTGACCAATGGAAAAATTATTTGAAAGAAACAGATTGCGTCGTCCTACAGAATGCCGATGTCAGTATCGAGTTGTTGTTAGATGACTATTTTAATGGCAGGGCCCCTTTTGAATCTCGACAAGAAAAGAAGTATGAATTTCCTGATGCAATTGTGATTAAGTCACTACTTAAATTTGCAGAAGAAAACCCAATCTCTACGGTTATTGTGGCGACCGAGGATCAAGGGTGGGAGAAAGCTCTGGAACATAGAAATAATATACATACTGTTAAGCAAATTAAAGATGTCTTGAGCTATATATCAAAAGAATATAAACCTGAAAATGTTGAGAAAATTCTTTTGTGCATCGCAGATGGCCACCAGCGAATAATTGAGTATATTGAAAGATATCTTCGAGATATGAATATAGATTTTCAAATGGATCATGGTGATATAGAAGATTTTAACATCAAAAGCATCAAAATAGCTATGGAGTCTATTGACTTTATTGAAGATGAAGATGCTTCTGTAACGGTTTTAGCAGCCGTCAAAGTTGTAATCAAATACTCGTTTTTTGATTATGAAAATTCCGTATATGACAAAGAAGATCGCTGCTATATATATTCCCATGAGGGGCGAGTTCGAGAGTTTCACGAGAGCCAATTAAGCATTACAGTTAATATGAAATCGGATGAATCGCAGAAAAGGTATTATATTGATGACATTGAAAGTGATGGGGACATGGTCTTAAATGAAGACACCTGCTGTGAAAGCGAACGATTAGATTCTTTGTATGAAGAAGAGCCTGATGAGTGGATTGGCGAAAAATTTTATGATACTTGCCCAGATTGTGGATGTAAGATTGGACACCTGAATGACGGTGGAAATGGTTTCTGTTTATCGTGCGCTCCGAATCATTAAAGATAGTATATTATTGAAAGTATTCATAATCTTGGGCTATAATACGAAGCAAATATAGAATAACGTTTTTGTTGGAATTGATTTTGGGAGGCATATATGGATGTCAACTCTAGAGAATAATGTCTATTCATTTTTGATTGAATATTTTCGTACTGGCAATCGAAATGCAATCGAAATTGTATCTCAAAATTCAGATGGAAAATCAGGGGCTTTAGTGTATTCTCTACATGTAAAACATGCCATTCCAAAAAATAGAGAAGGATATTATATTTTAAAACTTTCTGATACTAGAAGTATATGGTACGATTCATCTGATAATGAGGCGACTAAAAGCTCTAGGGCAGAACAACATGCGAATCAATTCGCTAGTCGCATTGCACATACCATAACAAGCAAAGAGATTGATGGTAAGCTGGTTCAGATTATCCACTACGCCCTGAATTCGCGGATTAATTCTGTTTGCGCCGAGAAACTTAAGCACGAAGCATTGTTGCCTGTGTTGGAAATGGTTTCTGAGGAACTATTGGCCAAATGGAATGTTGACTATATGTCCTGCGATGCGCAGAGTGAAAATGTACTTGCAAAATGGTTAAGTTACCGGCTAGAAAGTGAGAGCCCAGGACAAGGTAGCGTCTTTTTTAACCGCATATGCAGGCTTTTGGAAAGACCACAAGAGCCAGCTTTTCATTATGATGGACAATTTTATCCAAATCCTTTTTATTATGTTGAAAATTATAAAATCCTACAAGGGTTACTAGATGGAGAATTTTTAACAGGCAAGCTACATGCTGATTTACATTTGAAGAATTTGTTTATTTCCCAGTTTCGAAATACTACTGACTTTTGCCTAATTGATTTTGACACCTATCAGGACTGTAATTATCTTTTCTTCGACCATGCCTATCTTGAATTCAGTGTATTGCAAAGA
This sequence comes from Desulfosporosinus sp. OT, assembly GCF_000224515.1. Lineage (GTDB taxonomy): Bacteria > Bacillota > Desulfitobacteriia > Desulfitobacteriales > Desulfitobacteriaceae > Desulfosporosinus. Next base: position 17,612 of record NZ_AGAF01000132.1, read on the forward strand.
CTTTATGAAAAGAATCCTATTGACGATTGGATTTTACTTTTGCGTCATGGGGAGAAGCTTTCACCATTGGATATGGTTCGAAATGAAGAATATGAGTGTTTGCGCGGAGAGCAAGTAAGAAACAGCATTGCAAAAGGAATTGCAGTCTGGTCTAAATCTGAACGAAGCTCTACCGATGCTGTGCAACAGCAATTTTTGCTGGCAAAAGTTGCTGTTGGAATCAACTATTTGTGCAAGAAAAAAATAGAGGAGGATACTCTCTTAAAGAAAGCTCTTTTTTATGCGGCAATCCATTTAAATACCCTTTTTAATCTTACCAAGTACGATTGGAATAAAAAAGACGGTGGGCCCCTTAAGGATGAGGTGGGCGATGAGGAAGATATTTGGGATGCATGTGACGAGTTGCGCACACAGTATATAAAGGTATTACTCACTGATGATATAGGGGTGGATAGTTATGAGACTCTTTCTCCTATCACTGCAGTCAATTGGTCATTTATCGCAGACGTAGGTTGGAAGAATAGCTCAGATGATTTGTTCGGAAATATCTTACCAAAAATAAAAGCCAAACGAAATGTTTGTGTTTTGGACAAAAATAGCGATATTGCAGAACGCATTCAGGCAAATTCCTGTTTTTGGTTGGATGCTAAATACAGCGAAGAAGATTCGCTTTCTGGTTATGCCCGCGAATATCACAAAAAGGCACTACAGGCCATGAAAATATGTAGAATAGCGTCCCCTCTCAAGCCTATTTTGCTAATAGTAGCCTGTCAATCCAATCCGAAAATTGTTAGCAGATATCTACAATGGTTTTTTGAAGATGGCGTTTTCGATAGCAACATGAGGGCTGTTTTTATGGGAAAAGAGCTTGACGATGATATTGCAAAGGAATTCGATACACTCAAAATTCCATATCGCTTCTTCCGTGGTCGTACTCTAATAGATATGGCAAATGTTTTTAAAAGCCATGGCATCGTAAACAGTAATGCTGTGTCGACTATAAAACGCTCTATTCCAGGCAAACAGAGGAACATTCCGATTGGCGATTTGGATCTTGCTTATTGGAATGGTAGTCTTGATGTCGTATATACAGGCATTGAAGGTGAAAGATCAGACTACGATTATGGGCGATCATTTTATAGGGGGAACGAGATTACTTGGGCAGACCTTGCAAATAATGTTGATATTATTATGAACGTGAGCACTAGACCTGACAACAAAGATAACTATGAGCAGGTGCTGTTTAGAATCAAAGACAAGTTAGATAAAAATGAAGTGGATGTTGAATATCTATTCCACGGGGCAGGTGCTGGAGGTACCACTTATGCACGACGGTTGTTATGGGATTTAAAAGATGCCTATCCATGCACCGTTATCAAAAAATACTCTAGCGAGACGGAAAATATTTTATGTGACATCTATAGGAAAACAGGTCAACCAGTCTTTGTAATTGCAGAGATTGGAGCATCTGTTATTTCTGAGGATGATGTCTATCTAATGGCTAATCAGATTAATAAAAACAGTTGCCGCGCACTTATTCTTTGTGTCATGCGCAATGGTAATTATCAAATGTCAGTGGATACTGAAAAACGGAAAGTGTTGTTAAATCTTCCGACGGATATGCATTCGCATTTGGCAAAATTATTTTTAGAGAAATACGCACCGCTTGCAAAGGATCAAAACTGCGTGCGTGCATTGGGAAGTATTACGAATGATCAATCGATGAGGGAGCAAAAATGTCCATTTTTCTATGGATTCTACGCACTGCAAGACGAATATATCGGAGTAAATGATTTTCTCGAAAAAATATTAAATGCCTGCTCTGATGAATGTCGTAACCTGTTAGCTGATCTATGTATTGTCACATGCTATTCACAAACTCTAACCATTCCTTATACAGAGGTAATGGTGCGCCTTGGTTTATCGTTTGACAAAGCTTGGCGCATATCTACCATATTAGGTAGCAGTGTGCTGCGGATTCTTTCCTCACGAGAAGAAGGATATCGGATTTGTGACCAACTGATTGCAAGGAAATTACTTGAAATCAATTTCCCTGTAGAACAAAATGAACGTATCTATAGTGCACTTATTGGATTTATCGACCATAAACATACTATTTATGGAGCAGAGGAAAGCTACACAAATGAAGCGTTTAAAGAAATTCTAATTACTCGCAATGATATTAACAACGAGCGTCCCATATTTTCTGATGCTATCACCGATGTCGGGAAAAGAGATTTGCAAAAAAATATTTTTACATACTTAATCAAGTTATATCCTAAAAATCCTTATTATTACAATCATTTAGGACGTCTGTATGCAAATTCATACGGTTATCCCGAAGCTATAGACAATTTGGAGAAAGCTATTCGGGTAGCCCAAGAGAGTGATAGGGAGACAGCCTCTCATAACACGACGCTTGGTTGGATTTATTATAGGCAAGTGGATAACTGGTTGAAAATAAATATTACAAAAACCAATCGACAAAGCAAGAAACTATCAGATGTTTTTAATGCAATAGAAAGTAATTTCAATAAAGCATGTGATGCATTCCAAATGGCAAGGGATGAAAATAAGTTTTCTACATATTCTTATGTCCCTCAAATCAACATGATCACAAAGGTTCTAAATAGAATTGTTCAGTGTTTTGGTGAAATCAAGATGCTTTTGAATAATGAACAGTTTAGTGAATGGTACGACGAAAATATTGGACTGGCAATAAGACTATACCAGGAGATGGGTGACAATTGTGGCGAGGAACAATTCGCATTGTTTCGTGAGTCATGTTTGAACCATATTCTTGAAGCACAGCACGACATTGAAGCACTACGTCGAAAACAGCGTGCGGTACGCTCCACAAAGACTCAAATGGGGCTGAATCGTGCGATATCTTCTTTGATACTTGCTACAAACAAATTTGATATGGGTAGCATCAAACCTGATGAGATTGCAGAAATTGAAAAGCTGATGTATGTTAATATTCAAAGTGGCACAGCTCTTGACTCGGACGTTTTTACATGGTTTAATGCTTATCGGCGACTTCCCACTTTCGATATCCCGCGTTCAATAGACATTCTGAAAGACAGTCTCCAAGAGAGTCACAAAAAGTATTATTATTTGTTTATGCTGTATTTCTTACTATATGAAAAAGGACTAGTTGGGAGTAATGTTTTTGATGTAAATTTAACACAATGCCAAAACTACTCAAGAAAAGCATACGGACTAAAGACCGCAAAAGTATTGGATGCTTATTTTTCTCATGTGGAAGGCTGCTCAGTTTTACCGATGACGGACTTGAAGCGAGACCAAGGTGAATGGGATACCTCTCCACTTAAGGCCTTTACAGGTAAAATAAAAATTGTCAAGGGTAACACTGAGGGAAGGGCAAGTATAGATGGGCTTGATATGGATGTTTTTTTTGCTCCGATTGTATACTCTAGGAACCAGTTCAGCAATCAGATGCAAAGAATATATTACAGTCCGGCAGACGAAGGAGGGAAGGTATCATTTAAGCTTATGTTTAGCTTGGATGGGCTTAAAGCATGGAGTGTTGAACGTATGCAATGATTCTTAGCCATCACAAACCGAGACGAATTTTTGATGACTCATATCTGTTAACATTAACAATTATTCAAGACGTTATATAAGTCATTATTAGCTGTTAATTATGAAACACATACACATAAGATGGTTTGAACTATCCATATACAGCGATTTCATTTTTTTCTTGAGCGACTTTATATTGAGTTTATTGGTACGATTATCCTACAACGACTTTCCCGTGACATCAAAAGATTTCATGGAAAAGTCATTTATTTTTTATGTAAGATTTGACACAGGCTAATGATAGAGTTACAGAGGACATAAATAGAATAGCTTAAATTTCTAGATGTTTTTATAAAGAAGACTCTATATTTAGGATTTATATTTCAATATAATCTTGAATAATGAATTTACCCTGCTATGATGATTATAAAATGATCTAGGAGCATGTTATGTTTAATCATTCAGGAAATTACGAATTTCAGATATCCAGAAAATACGATTCAAGGAGTTATTATACTTTTAAAAAATAATGGTACTCGGTAAGGCATCCAAGAATGCTATGCTTGTGTATAAGTATATTGAAAAAAATCCCATAATAAAGATACCATCCGTCGCCAATGAATTAGGCTATTCTTTTAATACGGTGGCCAAAGTCGTAGAAGCAATGGTTGGTTGTGGAATATTGAAACAGGCGAACAACCAATCAAGGCACCGACATTTTATATATGAGGATTACGTAAAGATATTTGATATGGTATAGAAAAACAGTGGATATGACATTGACGACCATTTTGCTGAGGTCAGCAAAATGGTTGAAGCCGGTGTATCTTATTTCTGAGCCGCAAAGGGATAATGAAACTCTCACCAAGGTCATTGATTTAGTTAATGAGAAATACGGTGAAAAGAGTATCACAAGGGCACGACTGTTGTAACTAAAATATTTCAAAGGGGTAGTCAGTTTGTCCCATTCTAGTAACCTTCTCAAAAAAGCAGTACAAACACCCGGCGGCCTTAATAGAATGGGTGTTTTAGGTGAGGTGGGGAATACGAACCAAGGAACTGCCTTTTAAGAATTCTGTAAATGGTTTAAGTGGGTTATAATATGTGTAGGGTTGCAGGCAAGTTAGAGAAAGGAAAAGGTCATCAAGATATGAAGCCAGTCAGCCTGAAAGAAATTGTCGACAGGCTGGATTTCCTCATGGATGAATGGAAATATTATTTGAACAAAAAGACAGGTGATATCGTCGAAATCCAAATGGAGTATTTAAGCATTGCCGAAGAATCCGAAGATGATAATGATTTTAGTGAATATGAGGACTGGGAGCAAGATGCTATTCGCGAGGCAGTGGACGTGGTGGAAAACTGGAACGATTATGTTGAACTACCCGATCGGGAAGAAGTTAACGAATATCGGATTATGGAAAACTTTTGCTATTCTCAAGAAGATGACAAACTGCGAAATAAGCTGTGTCACTCAATATATGATTTTCCTATGACCGTGTAATTAGTCGAAAAGGACAGCAAGTGATATCAATTGGTTCATGATTATACTTGTGGTTTAATTAATAATCTTTAAATTGCAAATGATCGTTCTGAGTGTCCTACAGGAAGGAGAAAAGCAACGTGAACCAAGCAAAACCGACCAGAGAAGAATGGAACTCATTATACCAAGCCGCAGTAGATTTCAAACGCTCGGCCTGTTGGTAATGGATGTTTGAAGATGATATTTTTGGGGTGGTAGACCCTGAAACAGGGGAAACTGCCTATTGCTGCATCATGGGCAATGGTGGAGAGCATTTTGCCGTTGCTGGATATCTCGGGACTGAGGGCTTAAGCGGGATACTCGGACTGCTATCCGGAGAAATCGACACAGAGAGTTCCGAAAGCATGTTTATCCAAAAGTGTCTGATGTGTTCTTTTGAAGACAGATCATTTCTATCGGCGGAAGATTTAAAAAATATCAAAGAAATGGGATTGAAATTCCGTGGTAGAAATGAATGGCCGCTTTTCAGATATCATGAGCCGGGTTTTGCACCCTGGTTTCTCAGTGCGACCCAATGCCGTTTTCTAACACTTATTTTGAGATAAGCTTTGGAGGTGGCTTTGTGTTGCCGGAACAGCAAGGAGATTCTAGATCATGAAGCACCTTTTACTTTCTTAATAAGAGTTTGCCGGAAATCTGGGGAATGGGTAGACCAATATATAACGGCAGAGCCTGACGAGCCGGAGTTCGTTTCCTTCCATATCCAGGATAGGCCTTACTTCCCGAAAGTAGGTGTACTCCTTGACCATCACAGCGGTCTGGTCGTTTCCTTCGAAATGATGAAGGACATTCAGGAAGAAGGATACAAGTGTATAGACAGGTTTGTAGACTATGTCGAACAAAATATGCCAACTAAGTTGCTTGTAGCAAGAGTGGAAACCTATTATCTTTACTTGGATGTGTGCAAACAGCGTGGGTTACCGATTGAGATGGTTGAACAACTCGAATATGCCAAGGGATTTCGCAACGGAGTGTTTGATCAGTTTGTGGACTGACAGCGAGCGGTGAAGAGGACAAATCTTTTATTAGCAGCAATCATAATCTCTTATGCATCCATGCCATAGGAAGGGCCAAACCGCTTGGCCTTGGAAGTGAGAGAATGACAGAGGCAAAAATTGTTCAGCCATTTTTCTTACTTGTTCCAGTTTGAATTGTGTTATAATGGAAATAATCAGTGACTTGCACCATCGCAATGAGCAACACATAGAATTGAAAAATAATTCAATTGTGGAATGATTAAAAAAGGTTAAAAGGATGGTGAAAAATTATGAATCAGATAGCGATAAACATGTATCTGCCTGAGGATGTGTTATTGGAGATAAACGCACTGCACAGCACATTATAAAACTTTGGTAATAACAACGACTATTCTATCAATAGTAAAAGAAGATCGCTTTATGCATAGCTGACCATCTGCAATTATCGGAAATGTTGCGGGAGGTCATTTATTTTTTATGTAAGAGTTGACACAGGCTAA
>NZ_AGAF01000131.1 GCF_000224515.1 Desulfosporosinus sp. OT
GTTTACGGGGCTACTGATTTGTGCATTTGCTCTTGCAAGTTCATTTTGAACTGCCTCTTTCTTTCAAGACAGCAATCCTCTGAGCCCCTTGAGCACCATAACCACGATCGCCTGATGATCAATTTCCTCCAGAGGACTCCGATTGCAAAAAACCCTTTTCTTGCTAAACTCATCCAGTGTTCCCATAATACAGAAGGTCGCTAACTCTTCATCGAGGTCTGCTCGACATTCCCCTTTTGCTTTAGCCGCTTTAACTAAATCTATGATCTGTTCACAGATAACCTCTCGCTCCGCAATGAGCTGCATGCGGATTTCTTGAGAAAGTATATTAACCTGCATCGCTATTTGGAAGATATCCATATGGTTATTCAGGAATTCCACATTATAGCGAGAGTAGTTGAGAAGTCGTTCCTCAATGGTTTCCCCCTGATCCATACAAGCTTTCAACCCGAGATGAAATTCTCTAACACTGAATTTTAATATTTCTTCAAACAAGTGTTCCTTACTCTCAAAATACTCATAAACAGTGCCTTTACCAATGCCCGCTTCTTTGGCGATATACTCCATCTTCGCACCGTCAAAGCCGTGCTTAGAAAAAACCCGAATTGAAGCTTGAAGGATGTCTATTTGTTTTGCTTCTCTAGCCCCGATAAATATCATCTCCTTTAAACAGAATACATTATGTTCAGACCTCTTTCGAGGTTCAAAGTACGAACTTCGAACCTCGAGCATCGAACCTCGCAGTTATGCTGAGTGCGTTGTACTCAACTCAGTTATTTTCTCTTTCTTTTTTCGCTTCTTAGAATCCCGAATATCCTCAAAAATCGTATAGATAACGGGTACAAGCAATAAGGTTGACACCGTAGAAAGTGCAAGCCCAAAAATAACCACTACTGCCATCGGGGCCATTGTCTCGGAACCTTCACCGATTCCTAAGGCCATAGGGATGAGGCCCAGGACAGTTGCGAGCGAGGTCATAACGATTGGTCGTAGGCGAATCGGCCCGGCATTTTCAATAGCCTCTTCCCGTTCCTCGCCCCGTTCTCTGCGCTTATTAATGTAATCCACTAGAACGATGGCATTACTGACTACAATTCCAATTAAGAGAATCAAACCGATAAACGAAGGCACACTTAAGGTTTTGCGAGTGATGAATAGCCCCAGCATCCCCCCTGAGAATCCCATAGGCAATGATAGGATGATCGTAAATGGGTGTAATAAGGATTCAAACTGAGAGGCGAGAATCATGTAGACGAGGATAATCGCCAGAACTAAGGCAAGCGCCAAATCTTTAAACGAGTCCACCAAATCTTTATTTTGCCCGATCACCTCATAGGTATAGCCGGCGGGCATCTTGTATGCCTTTAATTTAGCTTCAATATCCGTAGTTATGCTGTTTAAATCCCGGTTCATGATCTGACTGGTAATATGAACCACGCGGGTCTGACCTGTGCGGTCAATCATCACCGGACCACGATCTAACGTGACTTGAGCAACCTGACTGAGCGGAACGGTAATGCCTGTAGCCGTGGGGATCGGGGTCTGCTCTAAGTTAGCCAGGCTGGACTTAAACGTCTCATCTCCGCTCAGCACGACATCGATTTCTGTTCCCTCATAACGATAACGTGTTGCAGTTGTACCAGAGATCGTCCCCTTTACGGCCTGAGAGATCTGACCAGCGGTTAAGCCGAATTGCGCAGCATTCGGACGATTAATTTTGATCTGGACCTCCGGGATCCCTTCAGTCATACTCGTTTTGACTTCCCGGGTCCCATCGACAGCTGCCACACTACTCTGGATATCCATGCCGATTTTCTTCAGCTGATCAAGTTCCTCTCCCTTGACCGCAATATCTACCGGCGTCGTAGAACCTCCCATTTGCATGTTATCTCCAACTGTAACATTGATCTCCGCACCAGGCAGGTCTCTGGTCAGCAAGCGGATCTCATCACTCACCTGTCCGACGCTCCGCTGGCGAGATTTTAAATCTGTCAGTTGCACACTAACTGAACCAGTATTTGGGCTATCCCCTCCGATGGAAAGTCCCCCACTAGTCCCGATTTGGGTAAAGACGGTTTTGACCTCTTTGATGCCTTCCAGCTTCTTCTCTATTTGCGTAACGGCATCTTCCGTATCCTGAAGCTGCGCACCATCCGGTAGCGTCACTTTAATACTTAATTGACCCGTATCACTCGCTGGCATGAATTCCGCACCCAACTTAACCGTTGAAGCACTGGAAAGAATAAAGAGTAGAATTGAAACCCAGACCACCGTCTTGCGATGATTCAGGCCATAATGTAAAAATCTACGGTAACTGGCCTCAATGCGTCCAAATTGCCGGTCGAACCAGCGACTGAAACGGTCAACTACCCCGTTCAGACCCCGACGTCCCTCCGGAATTCCCTCCGCTTTCATGATCTTCGCAGATAGCGCCGGAACCAAAGTCAGCGAAACTAGGAGCGAGGCTGCAAGGGATATACTAACCGTCAGAGCTAATTCTCGGAAAATCGAAGCCACAACCCCTTGGACAAAAACAATGGGCAGGAAGACGGAAACGGTCGTCAAGGTAGAAGCAAAAATTGCCATCCCGACTTCCGAAACCCCTTTCATTGCTGCCTCGACTTTGGTGTATCCCGATTGTCGATGACGATGAATATTTTCCAATGCCACAATGTTGTCATCTACTAAACGTCCCATTGCCAGAGACAGCCCTCCGAGAGTCATCATGTTGATGGTGATTCCAGCGAAGTAAAGTACGGCAAAGGTCGCCATCATGGCAATCGGAATAGCCGTGGCAGTGATAAAGGTTGTTCGAATATTATGGAAGAAGATAAAAAGTACCACAATCGCTAAAATTCCACCTAGAAGGGCTTCATTTTTCACGGTATTGATCGATTGCTTGATGGAAACGGACTGGTCCATCACGGTATCAATCTTGAGATTAGGATAGTCTTTTTTAAATTTTTCCAGGGCAGTATTGACATCGTCGGCCACTTTGACCGTGTTTGTCCCGGATTGTTTTTGAATAGAGATACTGATGCTTTTTTCCCCATTGGTTTTGGAAATCGCGGTGATTTTTTTATGTTCTAGACCCACATCCGCAATATCTTTCAGTCGGACTTGCCCTCCACCAGCTAGAGGAATCAACAGTTCCTTGATGTCATCCAAGGATTGGAACTCACCCGTTGTCCGAATGGTTAAATCCTGTGTTCCTTTCTGTACCTCTCCCCCTGGAGCATTGAGGTTCTCCGCTCCAATAATTTGGGCTAAAGTATCATTTGTTAGCCCGTACCCTTTCATTTTCTCCTGATGGGTTTTAATTTCAACCTCATTTTCATATCCGCCGGTGACGGTGACAGAAGCTACCCCCGCAACTCGTTCAAGCTGGGGTTTAAGAGTATCTTCAGCAATCGACTGCAACTTAGCAAGATCTGCATCTTTGGCAGACAGGGACATTTGAACAACGGGCATCGATCCCAGGTCAATCTTCATAACCATCGGTGCCTCAACATCCGTAGGCAATGCTCGCTTCACCTGGTCAATCTTTTCCCGCATTTGCAGAGCTGCAAAATTCATGTCCGTTCCGTTCTTAAACTGAGCTATAACAATCGAGCGTCCCTCTGTCGTTGTAGAAGTCACCGTATCAATATTTTCCACAGTGGAAACGGCTCCCTCGATAGGGTCCGTGACAAGCTTCTCTATTTCCTCGGGGCCTACGCCAGTATACTCCGTCACTACGATCGCAACTGGAACATCAATTTTTGGCAAGAGATCAACCGGAAGACGGGATAGAGAAATGCTACCCAAAAGAATGATAATTAGCATCGCCATAATGATCGTGACCGGGCGCTTGACCGAAACCTCCGCTAACTTCAAGACGCGTCCCCTCCCACAATCTTGACTTTACTTCCCTGATCAACGAGGGTTTGCCCTTTGACGATCACCTGATCTTTAAGGGCTAAACCTTTGAGGATTTCTATATCCACCCCCGTATCCAGGCCCGTGACAACCTCTTTGGCGACAGCTTTATCCCCTTCGACAACATAAACAACGGTCTTTCCGTTTTTCAGAACGACGGCTTCACTTTTAGTAGCCATAACGTCCGCCTTCTCCTCAGTCGTGAGCTCAACCTTGTCAAACATACCGGGCTTGATTAAGCCCTCGGAATTCTCCATTATAATTTTAACGGGGAACAGCAGAGTCTTTGGATCTGCAGAAGGGCTGATATGATCGATTTTTCCAATGAAACTCTTCTCGGATACTGAGGGAACGGTAACCTGGACTTCTTTACCTTGGACCAAGTGATTCACAATATTTTCTGCCACATCGATCGAACTATAAAGACTATTGGTATTCGTTAGGTTCATCGCCGCTTGCCCAATTGAAGCAGTATTTCCGACCGTAACATTGACTTGGGAAACGATCCCATCGACCGGAGCCGTCACCTCGGCATTATCTAAAGCTTCCCTGGCTTGCGTGAGTTGAACTTGAGCCAGCTGGAGAGTGCTGTCCGAGGCCTGAACTTCCAACTGTTCAATCTGACTGGCATAAGTTGATTCTAACTCCTTGACCGCCAGCTCAGCCTGATCAAGTTGATCCTTTGATACTGCACCAGCTTGAAAAAGGGCCTTTGTATTCGCTAAATCCTGTTGAGCTTTAGCAATCTTCTCTGCAGCAAGAGTTTGCGTACGCTCAAGGGAAGATTTGGCCGCTTCCCATTGATCTTTGCTATTTTGATATCTGGCATCCGCCAACTCATATGTATCTCTCATATCGGAAGCGTCGAGTGAGAAGAGAATTGCATCTTTTTTAACAATGTCTCCTACTTTAACGTTGACAGACTCAACTTTACCTGAGGCCTTTGGGATTACAGCGACATCAGTATCAGAAGAAACTTTTCCGCTTAAGATTTCGGTATTTATGAGTGTCTTCTTCGCGGCAGCTTCCACTTCCACCGGAATATATTTTTCTTCCACCGGAGTTACTACTGGCTTACTCATAAGCCCACGCCCTATAAGTACCATCACCAACAGTACTGCGAGTAGGATCAGGACCCTTTTCCCCATTTTCTTTTTCAACGTTCTTTTCCCCCACTTTAATTTATATATTTACTCGATGGCTAAGCATTACATAACTCACACTCTATAAGTGTAAGCTATGAGGCCACTCCACTCAAAACTGACCGTTCGGTCACACTTAAGCTAAGTTGTACAGGGTATCTCAATCGAAATCAATCCTCTTTTACTAATCCTATGAAATAATAATCTCGGGCAATTAACGTCACGAGCAACTTATAATTTTCAGGAATAATATGATAGCATAAATTAAAACACATTATTAAAGAGAAAGGAAGGATCACATGTTAAAAACGCCCAGAACCCAGCGGTATGCTAGCCTGAGCGCCGTTGCCGCGGCAGCCTTCGTTGGAGGCCTCGCTGGGGCGGTCATTGGCCTGAAGTTCGTGCCAAAAAGTGAGAAGGCTCTGCGTCAAAGAATTCAGGACAGCATCATAGAACACGTCGTCGAGGACGTTACATTCCATCCTGCCGAGACTCTGAAACAACAGGGCACAGATCTGATAGATAAAGGAAAAAAATTAGCCAAGGAGCTCCAAACCTTTATTCAAGAATCCCAGAGAATTTAAGACTACTATTCTTATCACTATCGCCACAGTTACACAACACAACCAGAAAATTCTCTCCAAACCTGTGCTGAAGCCGAATAACTCCTCAAATACTTTAAAATCTCGTTTAACAATAATGCATTTTCTCCCATGAAAAAGAGAAGTCCCTACCGCAGCTCCTAGCGGTCCGAGGCTTCCTTTTTCCGTTGACGAATTTCATGCCATAGGTCCATCACTTGTTTAACTGCCTCAAAAAAGACTTTAATAAAGTGCAATGGATTCCTTTGTAGTTCCTCAAGACCACAGGCGGCCTGACTCACTGTACCGCCCACTTGCTCACTAGTCTGTCTCACAACAGTGGTTACGGCTTGGGCATCCTGAAGGAGATGCGGCAAATGAGCATTCAAATTCTGCATGGTAAGCTTTGCCTCATTCGTGAGTTTCCGGACCGAGCGAATCCACAGCATTAATTCAATACCGAGGACCCCTAAAATGATGGTGGCCACAAGTGTACATACTTCATAAATCACAGATCTAGCCTCCACTCTCATCGCGCTAACTTTATATTACAGATTCGACGGATTTAAGCATTTACCTTCGGACCCACGTAAAAATTCTAGTTGATGACTATGATTAAAGAGCTATTTGAACGTATAAAAATGCCCTCTTGAACAAAGAAGACATTTTTATATGCTCGAGTATTATATTATGCATCATTAAATCGCCTTCCGTGTTGTAATTACATCCCCAATGGCATTTAAAGTCCCCTCAACATGGTGAACCTTATACTTGAAATTATCAATTTCTGCCCCACGCACTTCACTATTATGTTCTATTGCCTTAACCACCATGAATATTTCATCTTGTCTCGACTTCAATCCGTTCGTCTCTGACTTCAATCCGTTCGTCTCTGACTTCAATCCATTCATCTCTGACTTCAATCCATTCATCTCTGACTTCAATCCATTCATCTCTGACTTCAATCCATTCATCTCTGACTCTAGTCTGTCCAGTTTATTCAGTATAAGCCCGAGCATTTCTTTGATCTCTTTCTCCATCAGTACACCACCTTTCTTCAAAATTATACCATTGAGAGAATACCTCTTCAAGATAAATATCGTCAGTGGATAAAAAGAGAGAAAGAGAGAAAGGTGGGCATGAACACCTTTCTCTCCGAATTGTTTCTTATCCGATAGGAGTTTTCTTATCCGTTTCTCTTACTGTCCCTACCTCTTTGAGCTCCGGCCCCTCCACGAACATCGTTGCCTTTCCCTCTCCGAGCCCAAGTATCAACTTTTTGTCCGTAGCCATCTCGGTTATAATTCCTCTGTTGAGGTCTTGGGTTATTACCCATGCTTCGCACCCGAGCTGGTGCCGCTTCCGTCAAGCGGACCTCGACAGCTTCTGGTTCCTTGGTGATTATTTTCAAAGCAGCGGACAAAAGAGTCACAGAATCATTTTCTGCCAGCAACTCTTCTGCTACCCCTTTATATTTCTCAATATCTTCTTCTGCAATCACTCTTAGGATCTCATTCATAGTCAGACGTTGCTGACCTTCCACCGCCTCGATAATTGTCGGAATAGGCTTACGGACAATCCGCCGCTTAATAACCGATTCGATAAGTCTTAACATACCTATCTCCCGTGGGGTGACTAACGTAATGGCTAAGCCTGTTTTTCCCGCACGACCAGTTCGGCCTACTCTATGAACGTAACTTTCAGGATCTTGTGGAATATCAAAGTTAAAGACGTGAGTCACTCCGCTAATATCCAGTCCCCGGGCAGCCACATCAGTGGCAACTAAAACTTCGATCGTTCCGTCTTTAAACTGTCTCAAGACACTGTCTCTCTTGCTCTGGGTAAGGTCACCATGAATTCCTTCCGCTGAATAACCACGCTTACTCAAAGCTTCAGAAAGTTCATCTACCCGCCGCTTGGTACGGGCAAAAACAATAGACAAGTCCGGTGATTGAATGTCTAAAATGCGGGATAACACATCGAATTTTAGTCTTTCTGATACTTCTACATAATGTTGTTCAGTATCAGAAACAGTAACTCCCGTCGCTTTAATACTAATCAGCTCTGGTTCCTTCATAAACCTCTGAGCAATATTTTGAATCTGTCTAGGCATGGTAGCCGAAAAAAGCAAAGTCTGACGCTCTTCTGGAATCTCTTTCAGAATTGTTTCGATATCTTCTAAAAATCCCATGTTCAGCATCTCATCGGCTTCATCCAAAACAACAATTTTGATGTCATTCAGGCGAATCGTTCTCCTCCTCATGTGATCCATCAAACGCCCCGGAGTTGCTACAATTATGTGAGGCCTTTTCCTAAGCGCCCTGATCTGCCAATCAATACCTTGTCCTCCATAAATAGGTAAGGCATGAATCCGTTTAAACTGCCCAATCTTATTTAACTCCTCAGCCACTTGGACAGCTAACTCTCGAGTGGGGGCCAGTACAATTCCTTGGATTTGTTCGGCTTGAGGCAAAATTCTCTCCACCAAGGGAATCCCATAAGCCGCCGTTTTCCCCGTTCCAGTTTGGGCCTGCCCGATCAGGTCTTTACCCTCTAGCGCAGTGGGGATCGTCTTTTCTTGGATAGGGGTTGTTTCTTCAAACCCCATGTTGATAATCGATCGAATAATCGGTTCACTTAATCCTAAGTCTGTAAATGTCGCCAATACTTTCATTCTCCTTTTTGTTTGGTCATATTCTATAAGTTTTCCAATTGCGTCTCTATCTATAACTGCCGAAACAGAAAAGTTCTCTGTCTATAACTGCGGTACAGAACATGTCGCGATCGCGCGTGAGTTTCGCCAACGAGGCAATAGACGCTTGTGGCACTCAACTATATATTATACCACATTACTTGAGATATGGAAACCTTTGATCAATATTTAGATTTACTCCCTTCGTATTGTGATGAGATGTCCTAAATCATAAGTTCTAACAAAATCCTGTCTTAGGGAAGGGCTATTTCTTCTACTAAAAGAAGGATTTCAGTCGATATTTAGAGAAAGTAAGTATAAAGGAGGAATTGATTTTGAGATTTGCAAGAAAATGCTTTTTCTTATTATTTTTTATTTTTAGTTTTATAATATTGGCTGATGTACCTTCAGCTAGCGCATCTACCTCTATTAACCGAATTGCGGGCAATGATCGATATCAAACTGCAGTTGCCGTTAGTCAAAATGGCTGGCCTGATGGTGCTGATTCAGCAATTCTTGCCTACGGACAAAATTTCCCCGATGCCTTGAGTGCTGGGCCGTTAGCTCACAAATACGATGCTCCAATTCTATTGACAGGCTCCTATAATCTAAATGAGGACACTGCTCAAGAATTAAAACGTCTTAAAGTTAAAAAAGTCTTCATTATCGGTGGCTATGCAGTAATCTCTAAAGGTGTAGAAGCTGAGTTATCCGCGCTGAATATCACTTCAGTGCGGATAGCCGGTCAAGATTGTTATGAAACAGCTCTGCTAGTAGCTAAACAAGTCGGTCTAAGTAAAGGGGTTTTTGTGACAACTGGTTTAGATTTTCCAGATGCTTTGTCCATAGCTCCCATCGCAGCAACCAATGAGATGCCTATAATACTGGTACCGCCCAATGATCTTACTTCTACACAAAAGGCGTTCCTAAGCAAAAGCAAAATACCCACTAGTTACATTGTCAAAGGCTATAATGAAATAAGTGACCAAGTGGTAAGCCAATTCCCTAATTACGAATTTATTAATGGAGCAGACCCTTACGAAAGGAATATCAACCTAATCACACGGTTTGTGAGTAGTCTTGATTTAGACACAGTTTATTTAGCAACCGGTGAGTTGTTTCCTGACGCTCTCACTGCCTCGGCTTTAGCCCAAAAGGGGAAGAACCCCCTAATCTTACTTAAGGGTGATACGATTCCGTACTCAGCCCTTGCCTTCATCCACTCCAACATTATTTCTCAATTCAATATTTTAGGCGGATATAGTGTCATCAGCGCCGCAACAGAATCGACTCTCCCTGAACTACCCGCTCAGATTGAATCAGTTGAGGATGTCCGTGACAGCGTTGAAGAAAAGCAAAAATATGAACCTCCGAAGACAGTAATGGTTACAGATACCAACGGCTTATCTCAATCAGTACCTGTGACCTGGAGTCTTTCCTCTGTATATACCCTACATACAGGAACCTATAGATTTGAAGGAACAATCAATAACTATAGTGGTCACGTCTACTTAAAATTGACAGTCTATCCCAGTGTCTCGAAAATAACCCCTATTTCAGCTGAAGTGATTCTTGGTGACTCCTATAGTCTTCCTGATACGGTTATGGCGGCAATGAGCGATGGTAGTTCAAAAGATTACCCCGTTACCTGGAGCAGTAATATCGTAACTTTAAATAAGACCGGCACTTACACATTCAAAGGCAAAGTTGAGGGCTTAACCCAAACGGCAACCTTAACACTTAAAGTTTCTGAAGATGCCAAAATAGACTTTCCAGATCAAAACCTGAAAGAAGCTATTGCGGATAAAGTAGGCAAAGACGATGATGAAACAATCTACAGAAGCGATGTTATTAATATTAGTTCCTTAAATGTCAGAAGTTCAGGGATCGATGATTTAACTGGCTTAGAGTATTTAACTAACCTAAAAACCCTTGACCTCAGTAATAATAGCTTAACTAAACTTCCCCCCCTTACAAAGCTCACGAAATTAAAAACCTTGAAGTTGCATAATACAGACCTGCAGAATCTAACTGCTTTAAAAGGTTTAACCTCACTCACCTATCTTGATGTATCTGATAATTATATTAAGGATTTTTCACAATTGAAAGATTTCATAAATTTAACTACTCTTTATTTAGACGACAACTATCCTCTTGATACTATTGAAAATTATACGCCTGATTATAGCCCCGTTAGGCTATATTATGATAATCTTGACAAGAAGGATTTCGATTTATAATACAATTTAAATTAGAGATTCAAATATTATGGGAAGCAACAGCCCTAAAAAAGGAAGGCCCCCGAAGTTGATTTCGGAGGCCTTCCTTTTCGACCCTTCTGCACTTGTTGACAAGCATGGACAATTAACTGTTTAAAGATTTAAAGCCAGGTCATATTGTCCATATAATCGCCCCTTAGAATCGGTGTGAGTTTGCTTCTCAGCGGTTCTGCAATATCCCTCAGCCTTCGATCATCGATTTTTAGGATGTCTACTGTATCTAATTTAAGTTTGTCTGCAAGTTCCATAGCTGTAAGGTTCTGGTTTTTCCGAAGTTCTTTAACTGTTTTCTTATTCTTGAACTTCAATCCAAAAAACACGGTAATCCCTCCTAAATTCGCCAAGATTTCTTTAGGCTCCTTCCAAGGCTTTAGATCCGGAAAGCACTTGAGATAATCAATTCATTATAGCCCAACCATAGTCTGGATTACGCACGCTTTTCGGTTTTCTCTCACTTTCCCGATCATTAAGCATAACGGATTGAATCTTCGCTGTGCCCTCAGTTTCTTCTTCTTGAATCGTATGCACAACCACCAAGCCTCCCCCTTGCAGAGCACGGCCAGAGGTATCACAGACCGTGGGATGGATGACCAACCAGTATGTTGTATTCGGGGTCAAGGCAACCTGCGGAATCATTTGCACATTGGATTGGTCAAGCGGTTCAAATTTCGCAAGCGTCCTCTCGCCAGTTTTGCTATTAATCATCTCGATGCTGGTGTTATTTACGCTTTGCCAATCGACTACCCCAGAAAAGTGCACGGCGAATTTCTTATCCAGCGAAATCCCAGATAATTCACTGACCTTGCGATAACCCGGATAATAAAAGGGATAACGTTCTGTTGTCTGCGTTGCACTGAATGAGTCAGAGTTTTGAAGTTCTCCCCAAGCTTCCCAGTAATCTGTTGTTCTACCCTTTGCAAGGGCAACTGGATAATCAGATAACATCAGTTCCGCTGCTTTAATTGAGTCTGCTTGTTGAATCACCACATCGGGGCTGACACCCATTTTGTCAATTTCATGCCCAAGTGGGGAATAGAAGTGATCAACTGTCATTTTCAGTACTCCGCCGTTTGAAAGAGGGAACATGCTCTGAACTGTCCCTTTCCCATAGGTGTTTGTCCCAACGATTGTCGCTTTTTGATGATCTTTAACCGCTGCTGTTAGAAGTTCTGAAGCACTGGCGCTGTTTCCATTAGTTAAAAAGATAACTGGTTGACTCAACGTAAAACCGTGATCCACTGCCTTGTATTGAACAATAGTACCTGCCC
>NZ_AGAF01000130.1 GCF_000224515.1 Desulfosporosinus sp. OT
AGAAAAGCCATCGGGTTTCCCAGCTGGCTCTTCCAATTGGGGAAAAAAGGCAGGCCGATTTCTGCGCAGGACATGCGGGAGGTATTGAGGGAGAAGCTGGGGAGGTAGTACCATAATATAAAACCTCGTAAGATTGTCGCAGTCTTACGGAAAAACACCATATTGGCTGTTGCCGACAAAGCGGCGGATTCTACAGTTTTTGTTGAATTTATGCTCCGCGTGATCCGAGATGCTTTAAATGAGCTTATGCAAACCGAACAAGTTCGCGAGCAAGTTACCGATCAAGTCGAGCGGCAGCGATCGTGTTCTTGTGAATATCCATACCACAACAACGCTCGTAAATAACATTCATTGAAAGACCTCCAATGATTTTAAATTTACGGCGGGCTTCCTGTAAAGCATTAATCTACCCTACGTGCTCATGGCAACAATTTGTGGTGCAAGCAGGAAGCCTTAATCAGTCTATAATATCGGGCTCGAACGCACCAAGACAATTCGACTTATGCCGTAGCAAAAGTATCTCACGAGGGCAATGTTTTCGTTCCAACTATTTCCAACGTTTTCATTCA
>NZ_AGAF01000129.1 GCF_000224515.1 Desulfosporosinus sp. OT
CTAGGGGTTAGCGACCGTTCTGTTATATTTGAAAAGGAGCTACCTTTTAATGATGCCCGAAACATCATTAAAAGGTAGCTCCTTTGTACTGTAGAAATTAATATTACCCCTCATCCCCCTTGTATTAAGGTAAAAAATGCCTCGAAAGCTACTAAAAAGAAATTAACATCTGTACATTTATATGGTTTTGGGTAATCAGTGATATTTTCAAATTCAAGATTACCAGTGAATATGTTCGTTTTCTTCTCAATACCCCAAAATTCAGAATACGCATCCTCTTTAATTTGGCAAGCAACCCCATACTGGAGACTGGACTGCGACAAAATCATCTTGACTTGCTCAACGGGAATAACATCACTTGTTACGAATACTATCACATAAGGAACTGATAGCTCCTTAGTTAATACTAAATCCGCTTTAAATGTGCTTCCATCTTTCAGAACAACTTGATAATCAACGATTACCTGTTCCTCTGGATATTTGTAACTATAAATAAGCAGGTCTTTTACACTAGTTATTAGCTCTTTGTGATTATTTTCCAAAACATCTCATCCTTTCTTTCATGTTATTCGGAGGATTATAGAAATAGGATTACACCCTATATCCGTCTGTCCATTCACCTATTTTTGCCAACTCATCTGTCTACTACTGACATCTTACACCGTCAATCTATGGATGTTAAACAGCGTCAGTAACAATACACGCTTGTAATAGCCATCCTTGAGTTTTTCAATTTCAGATTTTATTTTTGAGGATGCTCATCTTTCCTTTCAATCAATCAATCAAATTTATTTTTTCAAGGAGCCATAGGATTATTTTTTTCGACTTAGTTACAACCTGTGCTTCGCAGACCATACCTACTTTAATTTGAGCTTTGACTCCTTTGTAACTTTCAAGTTCGTTTTTTGCAACAGATGCTTCCGCTGTATAATAGCTAACACCTGATGCCTTATCTGCCATAGCATCTGTACCAACCTTTGTTACAATTCCCGCCAATTCACCGTATTCACGGTAGGGTAACGCAGTAAAATGGTATTTTATCTTTTGCCCTTTCTTAATATTTGCAATATCCTTGTTTGACACTATTAACTGTATTCTATTTTCGGTACCTGTGTTTGGCACAATTGTTGCAATTTCTCTTCCACTTTGCAACAAATCTCCATGGTTAATTTCAGTATATAAGTTCACAATTCCATCAATCGGAGAAGTCACAGTGGCTTCCTTAATATTTTGTTCTAGGCGTTTTAACTCGCTTTTCGCACTATTCAGGTTAGTTATGTTGGAAGTTAAGCTATCCTCGATTTGAACAGATGTATCAATACGGGGATTTTTAGCAGAAAGTTCTTGAATGCTTTGCATACTTTGTTTTATACCGGCCAGCAAATCCATCTCATATTCATTCTTGAATTTGTCCAGCTCAAGCTTAGCCATTACAGATTGATTTTTTGTATCCTCTACTTCTATATTGGTCACGACTCCTGCATCATAAAGCTTTTTTTGCCTTGTATAAGTGCCATTCTTCTGATCATAGACTGACTTGAGTTTCTCAATATCAAAAACATAAACTTCGTACTTATTATGTTGCTCGACATCGTTTTGCTCAAAAAGATTTTTACCTTTTTTAATTGATTCAAGTAATGTTTTTTGATTCTGAAGTTTAACCTCTGCCATATTCTTCTGTTCAGTATTTGTTTTTAAATCGATTAAATATTTCCGAAAACGGAAATAATAATTAGATTCATCAATATCATCTTTATTAAATAGATCCATTCCTTCTTCTTGAATGCTTTGCTTAAATTTTAGTAAATTTATGTTTTCCTTTTCTAATCTGGCTACCTGCTTTTCTTTTTCATCCTTATCTATAAGAGTCCCATTCATCTCAATTGTATAAAGCACATCCCCCTTTTTAACTTTTGCTCCTTCCTCGATATTTACTTTATCAACACGTCCCGAAACAACATTGCTAATGGTACTTATTTTATCTCCTGGTCTTACCGATCCGGTTGCTTTCACATAGTCTTCTATTTCACCGAAATATGACCATGTTAGTGCAACAATGATGAAAGCGATTAATATATATATAAACCATGTCATAAAAAAATGTGGCTTTGCCTCAAGTATTTCACGGCTGTCAGACATGTCTTTTATATCTTGTATATAAATCTTCATATTGTTTCACCGTCCTTTGTCTCTGCGGATTCAAATAGTCCTCCAACTAATGGGACAAAGACAAAGGGAATAGATGGTGTAATATCTTCTTTTATGTGTTTTTCAGTTGTTTCCGGCAGTTGTTCTTTCCAAAGGTCGAAATACAATCCCTTTTTATTTATCAACTCATGATGTGTTCCGCTTTCAACAAATTCACCCTTATCCATGACATATATATTATCACACTGCATTATGGTCGATAGCCTATGAGCAATAATCAAAGTTGTAATTCCTTGTGTATGTTCATTAATAGTATGTTCAATCGCTTTTTCAGTGATAGAATCAAGATTACTGGTAGCTTCATCCATGATAAGAATATCGGGTTTTTTGAGTAATGCCCTAGTAATAGCCAGTCTTTGCTTCTGCCCACCGGACAAATTTCCACCGTTCTCCTCCACCATGGTCTCATAGCGTAGTGGCATAGCATTGATGAATTCATGTGCTTTAGCCATCTTTGCTGCTTCAATGACAGTCTCCATGTCGGGATTTTCAATACCAAGCAAGAGATTTTCGTAGATAGTCCCACTAAAAAGGAAGATATCCTGCGAAATATACGCTATCCGTTCACGCAAGTAATTTATATTAATATCCTTAATATTGTTGCCATTAATAAGAATTTCGCCCTTTTCCCATTTATAGAGGTTTAGTAATAGCTTGACCAAGGTTGTTTTGCCCGATCCACTCTCACCGACAAATGCAATTTTTTGACCACTATTTATATTAAGGTTTATATTCTTGAGTACAAGTTGTCGTGTACCATATCGAAAGTCTAAATTTTTAAACTCAATATACCCTTTTAATGTTGATGGCGTAATTTTTTTGTCCTCGTTTTCACTTTTCTCAAGCTCCAAATCCATTATCTCGCCCAACCTATCTGAAGCTACGATTGCAGTCTGCATCATAGGCTGCAGATTGATAAGGTTTTTGATCGGGTCAAGGAAATATGCAAGCAAAGCATTAAAAGTCAATAACTGGCCTACAGACATTTCACCCTTCATAACACTATAGGCTCCAGCCCAAAGGATGACAATACCACCAACAGAAGCAACGGCGCCAGTTAATGAGTCTTCAAGGTTGTTTATCCAACCATCTTTAAAAATGCTTTTTAAAAGTTTAATAAATTTCTTTTCAGTTTCAATACTTGCCTTGCGTTCTGCGTTGAAGGATTTAAATGTCTCTATACCGGCGAGTGACTCTACAAGGTATGACGTAAGTTGTGCATTATTTTCCATCTGTTCCCTATTAATATCACGGACAGGCTTATTAAAACAAAATACAATAATGGCATAGATTATAACCATAATAAATGCTATGGCGAATAAAAAAGAATTCTGAGAATATAGAATAATTCCACCAGCAATAGCCATTAATGTGTCAATCATAATTGTTAGTGTAGCTCCAGATATGGCTTCATGAACCTTTGATGCATCCATAAATCTCGATATAATCTCACCCACCTTGCGAGTGCCAAAAAAGTTCATGGGCAGTTGCAACACATGGTCATAATATCCGAGGATTAAATATATATCCAGCTTTTGGCTAAGGTATAATAGCAAGTGCGACCTAAAGGCATTTAGTAATATCTGAAATATATTTAAAAGTATAATACCTACTGACACTATATGAAGTGTCTTTAATAGATTGTTGGGCAGTATATCATCCATCATAACTTTGAAGTAGAATGATCCCAGTATGCCTAATACTGTGTATGTAAAGGATGCTATAAATATATTGATAATTAGTTTCTTTTGTGGAATTAAAAGCCCAAAGAATCGTGAAAATATCCCTTTGGTTTCATTACCTTTTTTAAATTGGATTGTTGGCACTAATAATATTAATACCCCTGTCCATATTTTAAAGAACTCATCCGGAGTGTACTTAACAATACCTTTGCCTGAATCAGCTATTATTACTACATTAGTTGATATCTTATGTATAACTACGTAATGCATTAAAGAACCATCAATAACCACGTGAGCTATTGATGGCAATGGAAATTCTGTAAAGATATCCTCTGGTTTAGTTACTTTAACAGCTTTTGCAGTAAAGCCTAACTGCTCAGCAGCTTTTATGACTCCAAAGGCACTTGTACCTTGTTTATCGGTTCCAGCAACCTCTCTAATACGTGTAATTGGTGTTTTTAGTCCGTACTGTTTACTGATTGTTGCAAGGCAAGCCGCCCCACAATCAGATATATCATATTGTTTTATGCAATAGTATTTTCTGAATACCATTTACACTTTCTCCAATCGACATTAGTGAATCAAATATTTGGAACTATTATCTTTTATTTTATATTCATGAAAACTCCGAGGGTGATTACATGTTTCATAGATAGAGAATTTTTTCATATGCTACAGACAATGTGTATTCACTGAACATGAATCCTATCGGATAATATATTTGACTACTCAAAACTTACCAGAACTCAACATAATTCCAATATCCATTATTGCATGAGCCATTATGATTGGCATTATTCTTTTATACTTTGCAAAATATATTGAAAAAATAAGAAATGTTAATGCAAGACCACCCATTGAATGAACTCCTTGATATAAATGTCCGGATGTTTGAATAAAGACACTTACAATTATTGCAATAATTTTACTATTTGAAAAGAATTCAATTTCACACATTAAATATGCTCTTAAAATTAATTCTTCAAAAAACGGATTTATTATCATAGCCAAAAAATAAATAATTGAAATTTCACCTACAAAGATATCAATATGTTGAGGAACTGATGGTGATTTTCCTATTATTAGTTTAAACAAAAGTGAGTAAAAAGATAAAAAGATGATAATTATTATGAATATTAAAATTGCCCTAAAAATATCTCTCCATGAAAACGAAAAACCAATATCTTTTATGCTTTTACCTTGTCTAAAGAGTATATAGATTAGTAATGCAACGTAAGTGATTTTAGTAATACCATCAATAAAAAACCTTACATTTATAGAAGTATCAATGGAGTATAGACTTAAATGTATAAATAAATTCCTTAAAAAAAATGGTAAAAAAGAAACACTTAGAATTAGCGCAAGTTCAATTAATCTGATTCTTTTTTGCATAGATATTTCGTTCAAAAATATTCCTCCTGGTTTTCATATCATATCGTTGATTGGTCATAACCTACTAAAATAAAACAACTACAACATTGATCTATATTAAGGGAGTTCCGAAGACCCTATATTTATTGCATTATATTAAACTATCATTTGGATTGTTTGGTAAGAGTCAAATTGCCCTTTATCCCGAATTCAATATACTAAACCGCGCGGTGGTCAAGCCGTTGAAGTTTATGGATACACTCCCAATCTAGTGCCAACTTCTAGTGATGCTTTCTTATCAATTTCTGGGTATATTAGTATTTTATGTAGTTTTGCTGCCAATAAATCTAAACATGTTCTCCACAGTCTTTATTATCATGCTTGTTTTATGCATACGTATTTCTTAAAGAGGTTTCCGATTTTTTCCTTCCACATTTTCTATAAATTTTACAATAATTTATTGTTATACTTTAAGTGTATTATATGATTCCAGTGATAAAGGTACCAATATGCCCTCCTAAGCTCTTTTTACTACCTTTTTTTGTGTTGCCTTTTTAAAGGATAAATAGGGCTTCGTCTTTACTGCAGTAAGCTAAACTTCAAACCAATCAATCCTCATTTAGAGTAAATGTATCACATAATAAGGATATTATTTGGCGAAACATGACATATTATAAAATTATTCAAACGATAACTGTCAAGATGGTTATTACCACCATACCAAAACTCGAAGAACACAACACATAGCGGCAACAAAAATGATGTTTCTCTCCAACACCATATTAATGAATTACTGGCTGAGTTATCAAAATATATGGTTCTTCTAACTCTACCTAGGCATGTATTTACGAAGTATCATAGAAATAAGAACAGTACACCTTGTCCTAAAAAGCACTAAGATGGATGTCTAATAACTTCAGCAGGTCTATCGGTTATAACTTGATCATTCCAGAAAGGAGCTCGACTGGCACGACCTAGAAGCGATTAAAAGACCTGGGCTGAAGGCACCCTTAAACTTAATGCTCTAGCATGATACTAGTCGGCTTGCCTTAGAGAGGGAAAACTGACTTCTACTGTTAAATATTTTCTTAGCATGGGTTTTGCATCATTTAGTTGTCTCTACCCTTCTATTCGACAAATGTTAGCAGGCTTCTTTATTGACAAAATATTACTGGTGAAATAAGCTACTTAATGAGACAGGCGGATACTCTTGGTCAATATAATGATTGTATTACAATAATATTTCCGTTATTTCTACCGCACTAATGATGTTTACCTTGGAGTTAATCCTTCAGTATGATTATTTATTAGTGAAAACAGAAAACAATTAATAATCAATTACAAATTAAGTTTTTCTCTTGAAGCTATTGTACAGAGTGGATGGGTGAAATGCGGCTATTTGATTGAAGGAATAATTTATATAATTAC
>NZ_AGAF01000128.1 GCF_000224515.1 Desulfosporosinus sp. OT
GGCGAATTTGGGACCGTACAAGCGCCGGTACTCCTGCAGATCGGCCGCTACCGGAACAACAACAGCGTCCGCCGCGATTTCCCAGCCTGAAGTATCCGAAGCTTCGGGGATGTGCTCATGCTCTCTGTCCATCATACATAAATGAAACCCCAGCCTGGGCCCGGCCCAGTAATAAGCTTGGATAAAATCCTCCCCTTCGATGGCGCAGCCCGGCAGGTCCGGGAAAACAACCGTATATTTGCCGCTTATTTTATCCCGCTCTATAATGGCCGGGAAAACATATTTCCTCTTCATCATCCACCCTTCCTTACTGCGTATCTCCGCCGGGACGAGCTTGCCTGCTCACGTCTCGTCCTTAAGCCACACATTCAAAAGATCGTAAACTTTATTCTTATAAGTGATATACGTCTCCTTGTCATTGGGGGCGATTTGGAGCAGCTCATGCTTTACTTCCTTAATGGTTTTATCCAGGTTTTCACAGAGGAAGGCGATATGGTTGGCCCTGACCTTGAGCGAGGTATTAATGAAGTTCGCTTTCATCCTCTCATAGCCCTTGGCGGATGAGCTTTGTTGGAGCGATCAGGAAAGCAGTCAATGAACGGACGCAGACGCGGCAAGAAAAAGACCGGGCCTTGCAGGAAAAAGACCAAGCCCTGCAGGAGAACGAGGATCTCCAGAAGACGGTGGAAGACCAAAGTGGTATCATCAGAAAAGGAGGCGCCTTTTGAACTGCACTCAGTTCTTTAGGCACCTCCTTCTTTTGTCTTCATTCCCGAACACTGTATATTGAGCCGGTTGCATATTTTACAATCTATGGATATAATATTAAATAAGGACTGACGTGTTACTAGCACGCCAGCCCGGTAGATTGTCTAACCGCAACGGTTAGCCCGAATTGGAGTTATAAGAAATAACCGCCATCCTGGCCGGGGGGCGGTTATTTCTTCTTCATGATCATAACAATGAGTGTCGCAAATGCAATCATAAGATACATCGCCTCAACCATTGAGATCATCATACCACCCCCTTTCTAAAAGGGTGTGGCTAACCGTCCCTCGACAACCTGTTACAACTATTATGGCATAATCTTCCAGGAAAAATGATGAAACTTATCCCTGACTATTCCAGGGTTCAGGCTGCCTCATAACACGAGGCGGCCTGATTTGTTCCCATGAGCTTCATTTTTTCCTTGTCCATCCCTATGAAGTCATCTTGGCTCATGAATCTTCCATTGGTGTGCCACTTTTGAAATATAACCGTGGTTTTTGAACAGCCTCTTATATTTGATTTGCGGAAGAAAAATGATATAATTCCACCATAGTACCCAGCCTAGGTATGGGGGGTAGTCTCCAAGGGCAGGCTGCAGCTTGTTTATAAAATTCAACGAACGCTATCACCGGCCCGAAAAAACGGACAGGAAACAAGCCTTAGCTGGATAAAGATTCAAACCTGAAGAGAAGATCAGTGAAAAAGAGGGGGAATTGACTTGACAAGAAAGATTTCATTTCGTGACTATGCTATTGTAGCCTGCGGAACGATGATTCCTGAGTTGAATTATCTCAAGGAGACCGGTTTTTTGGATGCTCAAGTCATCTATACTGCACCGGGACTTCACCAAGTTCCAGCCGAATTGGAAGTTCAGCTACAAAGGCAATTGAAAGCAGCCAAACAAACAGCTAAAAAAATCATTGTCGTCTATGGTGGCAAGTATTGTTACATTAATACGCGGGATTCTTATCGAACGATTGATACCGTTATTGATGAAGTTAGAGAAGACGGTTACTACATTGCTCGAACCGATGTAGAAAACTGCTTAGATATGTTGGCTGATGGACGGGAGAGGGATAGTCTGGCTGATGGCCAAAAGGTTTGGTTCTGCTCCCCAGGATGGCTGAAATACCGTGATATGGTGTTCAAAGGCTGGGATAAAGCTAATGCCAACGAAAATTTTCCCCAGTATACCGGGGGAGGAATCATGCTGGACCCGATAGGCTTTTTTGATGAATATGCGCTCGACCATGTTGAGGAGATTCTGGACTTTTCCGACTGGGCTTCTATACCACTGGAAGCTCGGGCAGTGGGACTGGAACGCTTAAAAGAGGTTTTAATTAGTGCTTTGAGCGAAGAAGACAGAACATCCTAGGAACGAAAGCTGTTAAAGGCTGGAAGCATATTTTTTGCTCCAGCCTTTTGCATTCTTCGGATCGCCCGCTAACGGACAATATCCTCCCCTCAGAAAGGTTATGAAATCACACCGAATTTATAATCGATCGGTAATCGGATAAACCTCTTGCTTTCAGTTTTTCTACAATATCATTAACGGTAACCACATCTGCAAACTCCTCATCAGTAATGGTTATCTCGAATTCATCCTCCAGATCTCCAATAATCATCGACATATCTAAAGAATCCACAAATAAGTCTTCCCGCAAACGGCTCTCCAGGGTTATCTTTCTCTTCTTCTTTTGTAAAATATGATTTAAAGTGAATAGTACTCTGTCTTCCATTTTTAGTCACACACCTTCCCTCGACGCTTAAGAAACATTGTGTTGGCTGATTCAAATTCTAATTCGCCTTTTAAAACCAACTAGACTATGGTACCATTTTACAATGGAGGTGTTATTTTTGGAAGAAAAACCATTGGAATTCGAGTTTGAACGTTGGGAACGTATTGATAATATAATTTACGATCTGACACCAGCTCCCTCATCCCAACACCAAGCTATTGTCGGAAATTTATATGGTGAGTTTTATACTTATCTAAAGGGTAAACGGTGCAAGGCCTTTCCTGCACCAAATTAAGACACTACCGTTTGTCAGGAGTCCGAGAATCTACCAAAAGGTGATTTCCCACTATTTAATCCCTGGGAGGAATAAGCCAGGGTTCATTCCCTTTATAACGGTCTCGTACTACTGCCAACTCCTTGCGGCGGGAAATGAATTCCTGCACCTTGCTGCGCAGCCATCCCTGGAAGTGATGCTTCAACTGCTCTTTGTTAAACATGCTACTTGAATCGCCGTATACCCACTGAATACCATTTTCCCCTGGAACTAGGTTGGCAGTCTGACCACAGATAGGACAAACCGCAGTTCCGGGCTGAGGAAACTTCCAAATTTGAGACCAACAGGTGGGACATTCACCTTCCCCAGCCCGACGGGCTGGCCCGAACAGAGCCTGACCCATCTCTCTTGCTCTGAACAAAGCTCCTTCTCCTAATATTCCTTCACCAGGTAAAGCTCCCATGAACATATGGCTGTCTTTAAGTTTAAAGCCCATAAATCTGGCCATCGCATTAAGAGCCGACATAGTATAACCCTCCCAACCCTCGATTCCTGCGGTGGCAATAACTACACAAGGCTTACACCACAAATCATCGATCAATTGGGCCAGAGCGATAATACGATCACCCAGCACTTTGGTCACAGCTGCAGGACCAAGAGCATAACAAGGAGCGGCAAGTATAATTCCATCTGCGGCTTTAATCTTTTCTACCAGAAAATATAAGTCATCGTCCACTGGGCATTGCTTACCTGGTGTCAGGCAAGCATAACACCCGCGGCACATGTTCAACTTCAAATCTGCCAGCCTTAACAATTCCAGTTGACAATCGTCTCCCGCCGCTGCCGCCACCTCTTTGGTCAGAATCTCTCCATTGGCTAGTTTACGTTGGGAAGCTATCAAACCTAAGATCTTCTTCATTCTCTGCCCCTCCTCAATTATCGGTTCCGTATCGAATTGAACATCGTCGCTAATATCCGGACTAATTTCCAGCTCAATACCCTACTCACGCCGAATTTCAGCAGCATGTCTAAAAACTTCCGGCTCTGAACACTCAATTGATGTATGATAACGATCACGTCACATTCTATTGAGTGCCGCACTGAATGAATCCACAACATCCATAATTCGTTCAGCTGCTTCATTGTATTTTTTTATCTCTTCAGCTTTACCCTATGTGACCGGTTGCATATTTTACAATCTATGGATATAATATTAGTTAAGGACTGACGTGTTGCTAGCACGCCAGCCCGGCAGATTGTCTAACCGAACGGTTAGCCAGAATCAGAGGTTATAAGAAATAACCGCAGTCCTTGGCAGGGGCGGTTATTTCTTCTTCATGATCATAACAATGAGTGTAGCAAATGCAATCATAAGATACATCGCCTCAACCATTGAGATCATCCTACCACCCCCTTTCTAAAAAGGTGTGGCCAACCGTCCCTCGACAACCTGTTGCAACTATTATAGCATAATCTTCCAGACAAAATGATGGAACTTATCCCTGACTATTCCAGGGCTCAGGCCGCCTCATAACACGAGGCGGCCTGATTTGTTCGTGAAACAATTAACTCTTCATCATCGCCCTGCTGAGCACCTTTCTTATGACATTGGGCCCTGTATTACTCCCATGGATCACATATTATTCCATCAACTAATATCACTATACACGCAAGATATTTTCTAACCTTTTATTGATTAATTCCATATCAAAGTTTCTATACCATTGACTCTGAGCCCACTTCTGCATCGTTTCATAGTCAACATGGTTCGGATCTGCCATGATTTTCAAAAATTCTACGTATCCCGGAATGCCCCCCACATCTTCCGGTGGTGCATTACCTTCCCCCATTAAGCAATTAAGCAAACCGGATAGGTTTTATTATACTCAGTATTTGTCCCTCGAATGGTAATTTCATGCTCCCAGTTGTCGCCGTATGCGGACATTCAAGCAATGCTTTCTACCCTTGGACAGGCGGCGGCGCGTACGGTTATTATCTACCTGGGTCAAATCAGCTTACAAGATATGGATCGTCTGCGGGTGCTATCTTTAAAAGTTCCGGATACGTGGGAACAGGGGGGTTCGATACAAGCATTACCCTGTCATAGGATTGCTCTTCCTGTTCCTAGATTAACCAAATAAAAGTGGTACTGTAAAAGCTACCTTGCTCCATATGCCTGACATAGGTGTAACCTTAATCGGATTGTCATTGACAATTGGGGAAGGCATAGCTGTATAAGGCTCAAAGAAATTTAGGGAAATTCTAGTGAAAGATGAACCCCGTAACCTAAATAGGTTGTGGGGTTTCTTTTTTGTTTTAGCGATACCTCATCTAAAAAGATCAGAATTTTTCAGCAAAATGTCACTTTTAGAATCATCCGAACGAGGTGGAGTATGTGTTCATATTGGATTGCTATTTCCTTGATCATTTCTCATTCCCGTCCACCTATATACACCATGCTACTTAAGACCTGGATGGCTTCTTTTGGATCCCCTTTCCAATCAAGACTGTACCACGTAGAATTGTTAACTTTCCAATAGATATGTGTCCACGGACCAGCGGGAGCACAGAACAAATACAATTTTCCGGGGCGACCTGAAAGAATTTGGTCGTTTTTACCAAGGGCATTGACGATTTGATGGGCCAAATCAACAGTGCTGAAAGGACCATCAACCGGTTCTCCCGTTACGCAACAACTCCAATTACCACTTTCCCAAATGATTGCATTACTGTTATCAACATGGGGATACTGCGGAAAAAAATTTCCTTGCCTTTTATTCCATTAGGAAGGTTAATAGAGGTAATTCTATTATTTTCACTCTCGAACTGGTTTTTAAGTGGCGATTCAGGAGGCTGCCCGACGTTACCAGAAAGTGTTCCACTATACACACCCCCATGCTTGTCGAGTTCTATATCAAAACTATTCTTCTTCGTTTCCAGTTTGAGTGACCATTCCCATCCTTCAGCTGAAGGAAGATATGCAGGTAAAAAGACAAGAAAATCACTTTTTAACAACTTTTCAGCAAGGGGTCTAAATGGTGCGGCTAGTTTAGAAGATGAATCAGTATTCAGTTTTTCTTGCCCTTTTTCAAGTTGCTTTACATCTTGATTTAGTGATACATTGTTTTGATTTTGCACTTGTACCTGGTCATTTTTCCCCTGAGAGTTACCCAATTTTGGATTGTTTAAACAATCAGAAACACTAATTACTATTACTACTAAAGCTACAAAAAAGACTGGTAGAACAAGTAATTTCCGTTTTTTTATTTTTCTCATGGGTGATGGATACCTCCCAATCAATCTTATCTATTATAAGACATACAGGAGTAGTAATTGTAACCCCTCCAAATTTATTTAATTATTCACTAAATTAGAACACTCTTCCTTCTGCGTATGATAAAGAACATTGCGTCAAGTAGCCTAGCTACAATTTTTCCATTTTCGGCCGAATTCCTGCCTGACAGCTGACTTAATAATCGCTACAATATCAACACTATTATTAAACATAGCTTAAATAAGAAAGACCTACCCATTTTGCAAGTCTTTCTGGCGAAGTTATTCGCACACTTCTTTGCCAATATCTATCACTTTGTTTGCATACCATCCACACCGTTGCCCTTTTCTTCATCTGTAACAAAGGGAACAATTCTTTGGAAAACAACAGTTCTTCTTCATTTTTGTTCTTTCGCTGAATACTGTTCTATCGCTTCTTCAACATACTGATTCAATGATTTGCCCTCTATCAAGGCCCTTTGTGCTGCTTGTTTATGAAGCTCAGGGGTTATTCTTACATTAAAGCTACCTTTATACATCTTTTCAGGTTCTTTACCGTTCAAATTGCACAGTTCAAGATAATCCTCAACCGCTTCTTCAAATGCTGACTTTAGTTCACTGACACTACTGCCTTCATAACTGATTGAATCATTTATGCCTTCAATCTTGCCATAGAAAATCTCGTCTTCTGTGCTGTAATGCACTGAACCAATATAGTATTGCGAGGCGAAAAGGAACTAAACCAAATCGCCAGCGCCCATGAAATAGCGCCTAACCAGCTGCGGAACTGGAAAAATGAATTTTTGGCTAATGCAGCCAATGTATTTGATAACAAAAAGGACAAGGTATTGCAGGAGAAAGTTAAGGATCAGGAGCGGGAAAACGATAGCTTATATAAAAAAGTTGGTCAATTGACTACACAAGTCGATTGGCTCAAAAAAAAATCTGAAGAAATTCTTGGACCTGACTGGGAGAGTCGGTTTACTCCACGCCCAAAAGGCTGAAATCAAGGATCATAAGAACATTGAAAATAACGAGAAACCGCTACCCTTATCCACCGTTGCAGGGCTCTTAGACGTCAACCGAACCAGCGTGTATTACGCACCAAAAGAGCCTTCTGACTTTGAAATAATGGTCAAGCATAAAATTGATGCAATCCATACCGAAAGCCCATCTTGGGGCTCAAGGCAACTATCTAAAACGTTGCAAAAACAAGGCATTAAGATTGGCAGGCTCAAAACAAGGAAGTATATGCAAGAGATGGGCATTGAGGCAATTTATCCGAAACCCAACCTATCCAAGCCCGCAAAGGGACATAGAATCTACCCTTATCTACTACGTAATGCTGTCATCAGCCGAGCGAATCAGGCCTGGTCAATCGATATTACCTATATCAAGCTAAGACGAGGATTCATTTACTTAACTGCCATCATTGATTGGCACAGCAAGTGCATCGTCGGCTGGGAGCTGGATGACACGCTATCCACACGAATGGTTATCCAGGCCTTAAAGATGGCCTATGCCGTTGCCACACCAGAGATATTAAATTCCGATCAGGGCAGCCAATTTACAAGCCATGAATATATTGATTTTGTTATCAAAAACAAGAGTAAAATCAGCATGGATGGTAAAGGTAGATGGGCTGACAACATACCCATCGAGCGCTGGTTTAGGACACTTAAATATGATGAAGTCTACCTTAAGGATTATGAACATATCAAGGACGCCAGAAAACAAATCGGAGAATTTATCCACAAATATAACTTTGTGAAATTACACTCAGCTTTGAATTACGAGACACCAGCATATATTTATTATCCTGCTTTACTGCAAATGAGTGCGTAGACCTACACCAGGTAGACCACTACCTATCACAAAGTTCAATATTTTTGCTCTTGCAAAAAGAGCACTACTAATAGGCAATATCTGGTACATTATCTTTTTGATTATTTTTGTCTTTACATCCGAGCCACTATATTCATCTGGACTTATATTAGTACCGAAAGTATATAAATCATTATTTAACTTTGAAATGCCCGCTATTGGCACTTCTAGAAAATATAATCCCCTAAAACCATCAAATCCCAGCCGCTTTAAATGTAATCCAAAATCCTTATCTAAGTCCCGCTTGCTATTCTCAAATAATTTTCCTGGTGACAATAAGTTTACTAGATCACCCCAGTAATACGGCAATAATTTTATATCAAAATGTAATATTGGTTTATAATCACTTACATGGTACAAGATGAATTCCTTTCCATTACACAAAGCATAATATAGTGCTTTAATCTCACTATGCATCGCATAAGAATATGCTTGTTCGACATGCTTTGTATTAAGTTTATCCGCCGCAGTACGCGGCGGCCCCGTGCGATTTTATATAACGTCCTGCATATTCCCGAAGTCTGGTTACTACTTTATATACTCTCATATTTTAGTAATACGCTGTCATGTAAAGGATAAAATGACTTATAATACATGCACAAAGAGCATTTAAATTCATTCCAGCCAGTCAATATTTCAAAGAACTCATCTTCCGCTTGTTTATTTTTTCCAATAGTGGTATGTAATTCTTCAACTGGGAGGTGGTTTATTAATTTGAGACTGACTAGGGAATGATTAATTACAACTTGTAGTAAATAATAAAGAATATCGCAGTAATCTCTACAAAAGTCATTAATATTGTGGAAATCCATATCTTTCTTAATGACAATGATATTTTCGGATTCACTAAAAAAATTCTGGACTGATCTGGACGCAGGATGAGTAACTTCACAAAGGGCTGAGTAACAATCGCTTAGCCTTTTATTGTACGGTTCTGGAATTGTATCGATATACTGTTTTACAGTTTTCGCACACAAGAAGTATGGTGCATTTGAACTTTTGTGGAGTTTCCGGGCTGCCTTAAAATGAATTAGACGTTCCTCAAATTCGTCTGCCAAACAGATTGATGAGCGAAATATATCTCAGATATCTCAATTCTATTGGGTGTATACGACCAGGGTATATGGATACTAAGTAGACTAATTCCCTCCACTTTAAATGGCGCAAGTTTTTGTTAACAGAGTTTTCATCTCTTTAGGTATTAAAAAACAACTATACTCACATTGCCCGACAGATATTATTCGATATTGTTGTTGATTGTAAAGTATTATTGGGGGCAAACATAGACATAACGTGCTCGCAAATATAGTTATTGTATATCCAGATCAATTAGCACAACAGGAATCTCAAACCCATCCATCTTATACTGGAACATCCGCTTCATATTTCCGTCGCAGGTGGAAAAGAAGAACTGCTGTATTGCGGTATTTTCCCCATCCCTTTTTCTGCTCTTGGCCAATTGATATTTAATAAGATCTATAAAAGAGACAAGATTAATATCGTCCATGCTATTTGTTATATCATCGACAAAATAGCAATGGAAGTTACCCATATCTTTGCGCAGAAACGCGTTGCCCAACAAATACGACAGCATAAACGCACCTAACTGTCCATCACTAATTAAATTTAAAATTGGGTTATTATTTTCATCCGTGAAAGTCAGTTTTGTATCTGTCGCTCTTGCATCATTGCCCTGTAGCTGAAAGCCGTCAAGGGTTGAGTGCCTAACCAGTTTGCTAAAAATGCGAAATAAATAGGGAGCAACGCCTTTAACCTCGTCGTTCTTCATTTGGTTAAGCCTTCCCCGGAGTACATCCGCTCTTTCTTTAACCAGACCCTGTAACGCTGTCTTTTCTTGAATTTGTACATCTAGCGTACTGTTCTGCTTTCGTATTTCCTCAAGATTCCTTGTAAGTTCCGCCAGATGTTGATTCCCTTTGTGAAGTCGTAGCGATATAATTTTCTCTCTTACATCCAGTTCTTCAAAGACAAACGTTATGGGGACTTTTTGCGCCAGCGGGCGAATAGCTTCCCTCACTGTCTGCGGCTCAGTAGCAATCTGTTCTAAATCGGAATAGCCTAGGAAGGTCAGCAGCAAATTAATTCTCTGCTCCTGCTTACGAATCGAGCCCACATCTATTCCCGCAAATCCATCGTGCGTTTCAAGCGAAATAAGGTCGGCAAACTGCTCTGGATCTAAATGAAGTGCCGCAATCTGCGTAAAGAACAAAGCAGTCATCTCTACCATTTTTTTATCCGTCTCAAGCTCGTCATACAATCTTTTTTCCGATGCTTTCAGGACATCTTTCAGATCCTTGATCAGACGAATCTGACAGTTTCTCCACAGCTGCTTTTCCTCTTTTACCTGTTTTTCCAACGCTAGTTTTTGGGTATCATGGGCTTTAACGTAGTTCTCGGCTTCCAACGCTAGTTGTTCCGCTGGCTCAGATGCAAAAGGCTCTTCCGCGCCGCACAATGGACATTTTTTATGTTTCTTCCGATAGTCATTAATTTGTGTCCGGACACCCACCAGCCGTGAAAATGCGATCAGAAGCTCATCGCCCTTCTTACAGTCCTCAAAGCTGGATTCTGTCTTGCGCCAGTCGTCATTCAGGCCGCAATATTCTCCCCAGCGCGCCTGCCAGTCGGCTTGTGTCAGTTCAGCGCACCTCAGCTCTAAGGCAAATTTGCCGGCCTGTTCCAGAGTTTGATCAGTTAGACCCTGGAGCTGTTCTGTTATTTTCCTTCTCTGTTCCTCTAGGGTACGCAGCGTATTTGAGTCGTACAGTTTTTTTCTGATTGCCTGCTGAATATCTACTTTGTGGGCTACAAACTGCTCCTTTACCATCAGCCTACGTCGCAACAGTACAAGCTCATTCAACCACTCTGTGGCAGCATGATACCCTCCGGCGATAAGTGCTTGAAGCTGTGTTTCCTGTTCCTCCGGACTCAAATGATCCACATCCAGCCGCTCGCCTGAATAGCTAGCTCGTTGTGCATAAGCTGGAATCTGTTCGACCTCTTTAAAGCTTTGCTGCTCCTGTTCCATCTGTGCAAGTTTTTCTTCGGGTGTTTTATTAACTTGCAAATCTCTTATTTGAGTCTCCAATTGGGTTTGCAACTGTTCCAGATTAGCAAGCACTTGCTTTGCTTCAGAATGTTCGAGTGTAAAGTCCTCAAATTCCGCCGTCATGTCTTTTCGGCTTTTTAAGCGAAAATCTTCTGCTTTCTGAGAATCACAAATAAAATACTTATAGAAAAAATCAGCAAAAGGTCTGTCTCCAGAATCAAAGCATTCAGCAAGCCATTTTTGTGTTGCTTTTGCATCAAATGTTTTACCCGCCTGTGTGATGGATAGAGACGTCCGTTCCGACCCAAATTCATTGTTTATAGTGCTTCGTCGGAGGATCGATTCTGTACCATCTTGTTCAAAAGTCAGTTCAATCCAGGTTTCCTCAGTCCTTCTGCAATCCTTGTTACGCAGCAAGCCAAGGCTATGCCCTGCCAGTCGATCACCCTTAATGCGCATCTTATAAGGTATGTTTAAATGCTGCACATTTCCTGTAAAGCACCATTCTATTGCATCCATAATAGAAGTTTTGCCCTTGCCGTTGCCTCCAGAAATCAACACTAATGGCGCAATTTCTCCATGTTCTGTGACAAATACGAACTTCTTATCTTGATAAATTCGGAACTTATGAATGTGAAGTGCCCTAATTCTTAGCATTGCCCAGCCACTCCTTTACTGCTGCCAGGTCTTCCTCAGAAAACGCTTTTTCCGTTGTGTACGCTTCGTAAAGGCACATCAGCTTATCGCGCCCGGGAAGTATCTGCGCCAGCTCAGATTCAGACTCCGGTGCTGTACTATCCTGTGTCAGTTGATCAAAATAGAAAGGCAACATGGAGAGGTCCGACTCGGTCACGTCACCATTCTCTATTGAGACAAATAGCTTGCGTGAAATATCCGTACTCTTTTCCTCCGACATGGCAGCGGCACAGCGTGCTGTAACAGTATTAGAAAGCAATATTTGCATGACATTATATTTCAGCAAGTATTGCGACTGCTGCTCCCGACCGGGCAAGCTGCCGAAGTTTAAAAAGCTTAGAATCCGCTCGTCCCATGCTCTACACAGAGTTTTTATTTCATCTTCTTTCCAACCATCTCTGATGTCAAACACTAGCAACAGTTCGCATGGAACCCCTGATTCGTTGCATAACAGGTAAATCTCGCTCAATTCTTCTGGTACTACTCCATCTTCATTGCAGAATTCCTCTATAAAAAGGCTCTTAGAGCCGTCTGCTTCCATTTGAATCTGCCTTTGATAGCCATTTTGGGCAAAATATTTGCGCCAAGCCTCCTGATACTGTTCGCTCATGTTTTCCCTCCGTATTTACATTTTTCAGAGAAAATACTGTCCGCGCAATTCTCGTTAGTTGCCCATTTTCCTACATCAATACCAATGCATTCCATGCACTCTACTGCAAACCGCTCCGGTGAAATTGATGTAACATCCAGTTCTTCCGGAGCAATGCGCGCAACATCGATCGAATAATCGCCAAATCCACGTGCATCAGCACTTCTGAGATACCATTTTTGTGGCCGTTCATTCCAAGCACGTACCCGCTTCTGCACATTTTGAATCTTTCTCCGTGGACTGTCCCCAATAGAACTCATGATGATACTAAGCCTCGACCAGTCTTTATGATTTTGGAACGAAAATGCGATATACTCTCCGATTCCAGGTAATAAGCACTCTTTAAACGTATCTTGGCTTAAGTTAAGTTTAATCTTCCAAATTTGATGACAGAAAGTCATAATTCTTTCTTTACAAATATATAGCGCATTACGTAGGTTCTGCGGTCCGTCACTTTCGCTTGGCAACTTTGAATCAGTACTAACTGTATTCAACAATTGGACAACACCACTGGGGCTATCTAAATTATTCTCTACCCACTCGTTGGTGGAGACATACAGACGATTTAAACGTTTGTGGTTATCAGGTGATAATTGCTCATTGACAAGCTCACAGTATGCTTCATCCACAAAGCTTCGAATAACGATATTAAATGACGGTTCAAAAGCCAGCGCTTGTCCTAATGCCGCGAAGAAATCTTTGCGCAACACCTTGCGGTGCTTTAGCAGTTCCTGATTGTCTGCCGGCTGGTCAGGTTCATTATAGCGGTCTTGAACCAGCTTTGTTGCCAGAGCAATTAGCAGGTCTTGCCGATCATCTGTATCCTCAACCGGGCAACAATCTGTTTTAAGGAGTGTATCGAGTTTCTCTCCCAATGCTTTCCGATAACTACCGATGCTTTCCCCCACTTCTTCCATCTTATACACTCTAAGAAAGTCTCTTAGTTCTTCCAGTTCATAGAAAGACGCGAACAGATTGTTTTCCCGATCTTTCTTGGTGCCTGCCTCAATACATTCTTTGACTTTCGCTTTTATCTCAGCGGCATTTCCTTGAAACTTCTCTTGTCCTGTGGGAAGATTCAAATATTGCTTTGCAGTCTCTTCGTCCGGCATAATTACCGCTTCTGCGTGGAAGCCCAACACTGGAATAATGTCTCCGCCATAACCGTACCGACGCAACTTGATGTATTGATAATAAAGCTCCCGGGTAATTGCTTTGACATCCAGATTTGTCTTTGGTGTATATTTGGATTGAATAATACGGACACCATTGTCCGTTACTGTACAGATATCTTCGATAAATTCAGAGCAAACAAACTCCGTTTCTTCTTTAATCAACTCTTCGACAGCAAGCAAATCCTGAAACAAAAAACCACGCACCCCTGGTGCAGCATCTCTCCTGATTTCACCAATGTGCATATCTGGCAAATAATTTTCTGCATTTACAGTTACCAAATCTCTCTCACTTCTTTTCTACCGATTCATTATCATAAAGCTACACAACTTTTATCTAAGCTCTAAACCCGCTTCCTATAGTACTCTCCAACCTCTCATCACACCGCCCAACAATCCAGACCTTTTCTTCCTGCGTAATCCTCTTCCAAACATGCCCATTAAACTCCACATACTCAATATCCCGGCACCGGCTCATAAACCGCATATCTTCAAACCGCTTAAAAGGATTGCTAAAGATATTTCTCTCAACATCCTTTCGGGTATATCCGTCTTTGCAGTACAGACTGGATTTCTTCTCAACCACCAGCCCGTTCTCTTTTCTAGCCCTATAAAAATCCATGAAGTAATTAACGATGTCCTCGACCCTAACTCTTCCGTTTTCGTCAACATGCTCAAGCATAGCTTTGAGTAGTACCGGTTTATAGGAAAAACTCATATCCATAGTCCTGACCATGTCCATAAACTTATCTTTCATATTGGCAGGATTGATCAGCTCCCAGCCGTACTGCTTAGCGTAGCTCTCTACAGTTTCTTGCTTAAAATATTTAAAGCTCCGTTTATCCCCGAAGGGTACCTCTAAATCAGGGGTTATCATTCCTTCACGCAGGTACCGTTCAATGGTTTCTGTTTGCACATCGACCATCCTCACGAACTCCAGCTGAGATATCATCCCTTTTACTTCATCCTGCCAGTTAAAGAGATCAATCAGCTCGTAATCCGCAGCATTCACCGGGAAATCCAGAAAAACAGACGGCTTTTCCCCTCTGGCGATTAAATCTCTGTCCAGTTCAAACTGTTTCTGAGAGGCAACAACGTACTCACCCGCCCTATATTCCTTCAGGTTAAACATCCTGTGCAGGGAGTAGGGCATGTTAAACAAGCCCGCATTATCAATAAAATCAAAGACCATTAGGTAGTCCTTACCTGCACATTTACGCATCCCTCTGCCCAGTTGCTGAACATAAAGTGTCTTAGAAAGCGTCGGCCTGGCCATGAATAAAACTTCTGTTTTAGGACTGTCCCAGCCCTCGTTTAAAAGGTCACAAGCACATAAGACTTGGATATCCCCATTTTCATATTGATCCAAAACCCGAGACCTTTCCACTGATTTCATCGAACCGGAAACTGCCTCACAATTAATACCCTGCTGCTTAAACAACGTCGATATTTGATTAGCGTGGCGTACGGAAGCACAGAAAACCACTGTTTTCTTATCCTTAACATAATTCAAGTAGGTTTCTGCAATGAGCTTATTCCTTTCCGGCACAAAGAGTTTGCTCTCCAAATCCTGAGCGTAATATTTAATGCCATTGATTCTCACCGTGGAAAGATCCACATTGGTCTTGACCCGAATACACCTGATCGGGACCAGTTCCCCTAATTCCACGGCTTGCTGCAAATCCAGTTTATGGGCTACATTTTTAAAGTCTTCAAGGATGCTCTCCCCATCTGCTCGATCCGGGGTAGCCGTAAGTCCCAGAGTAAATTCAGGTTTGAAATAACTCAAAACCTTCCTATATGTATCTGCCGTTCCATGATGACATTCATCGACGATGATATAGCCAAAGTCATCGGGTTTGAACCCTTCCAGATTTCTGGCAACACTCTGAATACTGCTGCAGACAACATAAGCGTCTTTAGCCTTTTCTTCAGCAACATAGAAACCTGTCTCTGCCTCATCCCAAATTTCTTCAAAGGTGCCTTTAGCCTGGGTGATTAGCTCCTTGGTATGAGCCAAAAACAGGGTTCGTTTTCCCAGACGTTTGGCATCACTGACTGCAGTCACAGTTTTTCCGGTTCCGGTAGCATGATAAAGCAGAGCAATACTCTCCCCTCGCTCGCGCATGGCCTGCAGGCTGTCTAAAGCTGCTTGCTGATGCTCCCGCAGTTCAATGACCTTGCCCTTCTGCTTAGGCAGATAGTCCTCCAGCATCCTAAAGGAGGGTATTTCCCCCACAAAAATCCGCAGTTCGTCCTTGACCTTTTCAGGCTGGCGCTTCAGCTGGTTATAAACCCAGCGGTAAACCTTCCAGTTCTGATAGATCAGGCTGTTTTGCTTAATTAGGTCATCATAATATTTATTAGAAGAAACCTTGTTGGGGTTATGATAGGTTTCACCGTCAATCTCGATGGCAATTTTTAAGTCTTCGCTTTCCAAAGCAAAGTCAATGAAGCGTCTATGGCCATAAATATCTGTGACCGGATACTGAAGAAACAGATACTCAGCTTGATCCGGACCAAAGGTATCGCAGAACAGCTCGACAAAGAGATCTTCGGCGATGCTGCCCAGGCTTCCCTTCTGCTTGATCTTTTCTGTCAATTTCCTTCAACCTCTCAACCGTCGCTAACTTCTTTGAGCAGGAGTTTATCCCGGAAAGCCCCTCTCTCCTCAACCTTTTGCTGTCTGATACCCTCGAATTCCTGCCGGGAAACCCCTTTATAATCCAGGATGGCGTAGACCACTTCCACTAAATCCGCCAGTTCTTCAACCTTTTGGCTGTCCAGATATTCCTGAAGCTCTTCCCCTAACTTGGCGTTTAATAAGTCCAGGTACTCTGGGCCCGAAACCTTTTCGATAATGGCTTTCTTACCGCTATCCTCGATGATCTGGGGTATCTTATCACGAATCAATTTATTGTAGACTTTTATCATCTCTGACTTGCCGTCGCAGACTTCATTCTCGTCAATAATTGGAATGGTAATGAAGCCATCCTGATCGTCACCGAAAACTTTCCCCTGATGATTGGCCAGCCAATAGGCGGCGTAAGCACACAAAAAAGCATCCAGCCTGTCCTCAAGATTCTTATACCCCTTCTTAGACATAGCTTGAATGCTCGATGAATGATTGAAGAAATCTTCTATGTTATGGACGGAGGGATTGCAATCACTCAACCTTTTTACAAGGTTAATGATCCGGACCATCTCCGTTTTCGTGGTTTCAAATTTAACTTTATGTTTGACTTTATATTTAACAGGAAAAGCATCGGGAAAAAGCCCTAAAGTTATTCCCGTGGGAAAAGTTTCGATAATCACGTGCTTTTTATCGGTTAGGTCGCCTGTGAGGGCAAAAGCCGGCATCCGCTTTCGAATAGCTTTGACGACCTCTTCTCCTCGAACTACTCCGAAGTGGTTGAGCATAAAGCTTTTACTGCAGGTGAAAACGGACAGATTTTTACCATGAATTTTTTCTCTCATAATAGCTCCGTCACAGTATCTGGCACCTGTTTCGTTATTCACGATTAAGGGAGCATCAATCCCCACGATGGCTCCATCCCGGGCATACTCTTCAACAATGACCGCAATCATTTCGTCGCTGAAAACCTTGGACTCACAATAGACGATTTCTCCATTGTCAGCGATCACACAAATTCCCGATTCATTGGCATAGGTCCATGCTAAGTCGATTCCGATATAATGCATTTATGTACCCCCAAAACCCTTGGCTTTAATTCAATCCTCAAGCTAGTCTGGCATTATGGACAACGTTTGACGCACACCTTTCTTTTTCGCCGAACTTCCCGCTTTTCCTTCCACCAATCACCAAATATTTCAAAAACTATGCCAAGGAACGTCCATTTGCGAGCAAGCATGACTGCTCGATAGATTAAATTTTAAAAGGGTACCCAATAGGTACCCCAAAAGCCAAACATCAATCCTTACTCAGCGATTCCAGCAACTTCTGAAGATAGTCGATTTGTTCCGGTGAAAGCTTTTTCGCGGTACTCAGTAGTCGTTGGATCTCCGGTCCCAAGATCTGTTCTTCTTCTGTAAAGAATTCCGCAAGGCTAATGCCTAGAGCGGCACATATGCTTTCGAGGGAACCAAGTGAGGGACTTCAATCATATACCTTCACTCAACCTAGTCACAGCCACTTCAAGATTTCTCTTGGTAAATCCCATCCGCGAAGCCAGAACCTGGATCGATTGCCGATAGGAATTTTCCAGTTCTTCAGGAAGTATGCCGCCTTCACCATTACTAATCACCGTTCCGACAAGGGAAGTCGCCTTAGCCAAGGCAGTCTTGGCCTCTTTGCTCGGGGCTCCATAGGACATACCGCCAATCATTACGGGAGTTTCGATCACCAGCGGTTTTTTAGTAAGTTAGGCATTCTTCTTTTGCTGCTCGGGCTGTGAACTCTTTAAATGGTACTCAGAGATATTTCGAGAATACAGCCCTCTTATTCCGTTTATTCAAGAGCAAATGGCGTACTTTTGACCATAAAATATGATTCGTTAATTACTCCGTGCGGGGGAATATTGATAAAATCCTCTTCATCCCAAGGTCCATTAACTAACTTGTAAATATATGCTGAATTCCCTTGCGTGATTTGATGATCCAATTTCAGTAATTGTCCTATCTCTCTAGAGCGCTGCAGATATTTTTCTTCATTCGGAATACCTGTTCGGATAAATAATACGCGCTTATAACTACTATACATCAATGCAAAAACTCGGGTAGTCTTTTTTTTACCATACTTTTCATAAGTGCGATTATACTCAGCAACAATAGACCCTTCGCTATTCGTCCAGCCGCATGACGTATACAATGTTCCTGTCTCTTCCAAGCGATGTTTCTCAAAACTCGCTTGAGAACCAAGCAGCAGTGGAATGCAGTCATGTACCCGCGGTATTCTCAACGTAAAGTCACCCGCCCGTAAATTCTTTGCCGCGCCGCCGCATAGACCAAATGCCAAAACAACTTGCGAATAGCCGGTTAAGCTATCCAGAATACTTTGCAATTCCAGACCTAATTTTTCCGGATAATTATGCCGTCCTTGGGGAAGAAACTCGAATTCTATCTTTCGACCTGAAGCCACGGCAAGCAGTTCTTCTTTCATAACCTCGCAGGCAATTATTTTTAGTGTCATAACATTGTCTCCTTATCACTTTCATTGGAATACCTGAACCAGCTCTATGTTCATTGATCTTTCGCTTGTATATTCGTTATGTACATTATGTGTATATGCACGTATTTTGTTAATTTTTACTATACATTTGGAAATCTGCCATGTCAATAGCAAACTCTAGTATATCCTATGAGACAATCTTCAGGATTTCATAAA
Organism: Desulfosporosinus sp. OT; assembly: GCF_000224515.1. Lineage (GTDB taxonomy): Bacteria > Bacillota > Desulfitobacteriia > Desulfitobacteriales > Desulfitobacteriaceae > Desulfosporosinus. The sequence goes on from NZ_AGAF01000128.1 coordinate 18,870, forward strand.
CCGCGTTTTCATCCCTAAAAAACCCTTTGGAGATTTATTCCTGTGGTCCTGGAGCGGACTTATAATCGTTGAGGTTCATTTAAATTAAAATAGCATCAGAAAAGGAGAGGTCTCGATGAGTTTTGAAAATTTTAAGTTCACCTACGAGGAAAATGAAGAAGGTTTCACTGTGACCCTTAAGGGCAATGTCATTAAGTTAAAGCCTGAAAAACACAACCATCCAGATTAAGATGGTTGTGTTTTTCTTTTACATACAGGTGGACATATCAAATTTATCAATTGTAAAAAAACACTTGACAAATAAATTAAAAATCGAAGGCTTCGCCTTGAAAATGAGGACATTTTTAAGGAGGCCTTCTAAAATGAAAAAGAAAGCATATCCAGAGCAGGTACGAACTGCGCTGCACCAAGCAATACGCTCAATCACAGCAGATTTACCGGCTTGCGTGAAACGACCAGGGCAAGACTTTTCACGCGAACGCAAATTATCGCTGCATACTATGCTGCTTATGCTTGTAGGCATGGGAGGCAATAGCCTTTCAAAAGAATTATATGATTGGCTGGGCTATTCGTCAGAGACCGCAACCGCTTCAGCATTTGTCCAACAGAGAGACAAAATTCGTCCAGAAGCACTGAAACTACTGTTTCACGAATTTACTAGATTAA
>NZ_AGAF01000127.1 GCF_000224515.1 Desulfosporosinus sp. OT
TAGGACTATTCAAAATCTTAATATATTCTTATGAAAACCTTATTATTTTCCTAAATGATTCTTCCTTTGCTCAGTACCCTTTTTACCTCAGAACTGAGATAACTACCGTTGTCGTTGCAAAGTAGGATTGTTTAACCGCCTTTTATCACGTTGCCTCAAATCGTCTCCAGGTACCTTGGCAGAGTTAACGTTATGATCATTTTTTCCTAAACTGTTGTATACAGCTAAGGCATCGGTAATATTATACTGTTCCGAATTGTGATCCCCTTTCGCACCAGCTGAAATCATAATATATTCTTGGTTACCCACTTGAGCGAGGCTTGCCAGACATAGACCCGCTTCAGCGGTGTAGCCTGTCTTCCCTCCTAAGATTTTCCCGTCGGCGATGCTCTGATTGTTAAGTTCTTCAAACATGGTACTGTAAAAGCTTATCCCGTCAGGGTGCTTATTCGTAGGTTGTGTGGAATAGCGTGATGAAGTAAAAATCTCCTGAAAAGTATCGTTTTGCAAAGCATAGCTGAGAAGAAGAGCCAGATCTTTAACTGTTGTGTAATGGTTTTCATTGTGGAGTCCGGTTGAGTTCGCAAAATGTGTGTTGTGCATGCCGAGATCTGCCGCTTTTTGATTCATCATCCTTACAAAGTCCTTCTCCGACCCTGCAATGTAATCAGCAAGCCCAACACAAGACTCCGCCCCACTAGGAAGCAGGGCCCCATATAAAAGGTCAATCGCCCTTACATTCTCACCCGGCTGGAAACCTGCCATTGATGCATCTGCTTTTGACAGGCCCTGAAATACAGAATTGGTAAGTGTGATTTTTTTCTTGAAATCAGGCAAGTTTTCTATGGCGACAACGTCTGTCATCATCTTTGTTAAAGAAGCGGGATAGATTTTCATTTCACTGTTTCTTTGCATCAGGATGGTATGATCTTTTAAGTTGATCAGAATCGCATTAGGGCTGTTCAGCTCACCGGGAGATATGGAAACAGAGGTTTCAGTCTCTAGTTTCAACGATGGAACCGGCATTGTTTTATCGTCATTCTCAAAGATGAGGTGGTATCCCGGAATAATGATGGATTTATAAACAAAAGCTGCCATGACACCTGTCAACAGAAGTACTGCAAATCTGCCTATTCCTGACTTTCTCTTTTTAACTTTTCGTACCATAACAAACCAGCTCCTTATTCAGTGCTGATATTATTCAACCACAGAACAAAGAGCTATGTTGGAATTCCAACTTATGAACTTCTTAAGATTTTCTTATGATGGAAGCTTTATTGTAAATGTCGTATTTTCCGGGTTGCTTTCCACAGAGATTGTTCCGTCGTGAGCCGTGACAATTTCCCGGGCGATTGCCAAACCCAGCCCTGCTCCGCCGGTATCTGTGGAACGTGACGAATCTAAGCGGTAAAACTTTTCAAAAATAGTTGCCAGCTTGGCCTGCGGGATGGGATTTCCCTGATTCGTAAAGGTTATGACAATAGTTTCGTCCTGCTGTTCAGCAGAAATGTCAATGACGCTGTTTTCATAGCTACAGGCCAGGGCATTTTTCAGAATGTTATTGAACACACGGGCCAGTTTGTCGGCATCTCCCCACAGAATGAGACCGTCAGGCACATTGACGGACACCTGCTTTGCCTGGGGAGTCAGCATTGGATAGAATTCATCAGCCATCTGTTGGAGCATGAACTGTAAATTGATTTTTTCTTTATTCAAAACAATGGTTTGCAGATTAAATCTGGTGATCTCAAAAAACTCATTGATAAGCTGCTCTAAGCGATAAGCTTTTTCTAAGGTAATACCTACATATTTTGCCTTCTGTTCAGGGGGCATATCAGAAGCTTCATCGAGAAGACTTAAGTATCCTATAACAGAGGTCAGAGGTGTCTTGATATCATGAGCCAAATAAACGACTAAATCATTTTTGCGCTGCTCGGCCTCAAGGGCGGCTTTCTTTTGTTTTTCCAAGTTGTTTTTTAGCTGATTAAGCTTATTTTCCATAAAGTCCAATTCCGGTGCTAAGGTAATTTCAGCATTGGATTCCTCAGCAAGTTTATCCATGCCGGCACTGACTTCATCGAAATATTTAGTAAACCAGGAAACAGAAAAAATAACTAAAGATATTAGAATTACACCAAAAAGGATTGTGTACATATTGTTGCGAATCACCAATTGATAGATTGTCTGTGCGTCCGAATTTCTAAAACGAAAAGTGTGGACTAAAAATTGAACGATACGATCTCCGATCTGTCCACGCAGGATATTGCGCAATAGATAAACAGTCACAGCGGCGGCAACTGTAATCAGAAGCATTTGAAAAAATACTTTCCTTTTTAATTTTGTATAATCATTCCTTCTTTTATCTCTCTCACTTTTCAATTTTATAGCCAACCCCCCAGACCGTTTTGATATATTTAGGATGTTCCGCGCTGTCCTCCATCTTTTCCCTTAAATGCCGAATATGAACCATGACCGTATTATTGCTGTTGGCGAAATATTTGTCTCCCCATACCTCATGGAATAATTCTTCCGAACTGACCACCCGTCCGCGATTAGAACAAAGGACCCAAAGAATGGAGAATTCCGTAGGCGTGAGAGACAGCCTTTTTTCATTCAGCGTACATTCATGGGTATCCATGTTAAGTACCAAGCCGGAAAAGGCAATCAAGTGTTCTTCCTGGTTGACCTCCGCAGAATTATATTTGGTAAATCTCCGCAACTGCGCCTTGACACGGGCAATCAGTTCCAATGGACGGAATGGCTTGGTGATATAGTCGTCCGCACCTAAGGTCAGCCCGGTAATCTTATCGATTTCTTCTTCTTTGGCTGTCAGCATGATCACCGGAAATTTATGCTTTTCCCGGATTTGCCGGCAGATTGAAAAACCGTCTACATCGGGAAGCATGACATCCAAAATAGCGAGGTCCAGTTTTTCATTTTCAATACAGTTGAGAGCATCCTTGCCGTTATAAAATTTAAAGACAGTATAATTCTCATTATTTAAATAGACTTCAACTAAATCGGCAATTGCTTGTTCATCATCAACGATTAAAATATTGTTAGCCAAACGTGTCATCTTCTTTCTCTAAGCATATACTTCCATAATTATTATACCGCGAGGCAATAATTTCATTTTATAGCTTTTTACTTATGAAAATCTTAAGATTTTCTGAATATCGCACTACTGATAGTCTTTCACACCAAACTATAAATATCAATTTTGTCAATAGCAAGAGTTTTAAGCATAATTCCCTGAGTTTTTAGAGACTTCAAGGGACAGTCTGCCCTAGCGGCAAACTGTCCCTTAACCTAAACTTGAAGCATTATTTTCCTTGCAATGTCAATGCCACAATCCGGTCGATCACTTCGGCAAAGGTCAACCCTGCGGCCGCCACCATTCTCGGATAACGGCTATATGAGGTCATACCGGGCAACGTATTAACCTCGTTAAGGATTACTTTTCCATCTTCCTTCAGAAACATATCCACCCGCGCAAGTCCCCTGCACCCCAAGGCGCGATAGACGGCTTTTGCTGTCTCCTGAACGAACAAGCGCGCCTCTGCCGAAATGCCGGCGGGAACGATGAATGTTGAGTTTTCGGAACCCTTTTCAGGCTCATTCTCCTGATGGATTCTGAAAAAACCATGGGACAGAGAAATTTGATCTACCTCGCCTGCCATCAACTCCGGATCGTTCCCTAATATGGCACATCCTACCTCGCTGCCGGCGACAGCCTCTTCAATCAACACCTTCGAGTCATATTGTCTTGCGGTTTCCACCGCGCTCCGCAATTCTTCTTTTCGGCATACCTTACTGACGCCGAAGGATGAACCCGAACGGGCCGGCTTGACAAAAACGGGATAAGAAAGTCCGTCGGCATCAATAGTCTCCTTTGCCGTGACAGTCCGGAAATTTGGCGTCCCAATTCCCGCCTTTCCAGCGACGATATAAGCAAGGGATTTGTCCATACACAGAGCAGAACTTTGCACATCGCAGCCTACATAGGGGATGCCGGAAAGCTCCAACAAACCTTGCATCGCACCATCCTCGCCAAGTTTACCATGCAGAACGGGAAACACCATATCCAATCGAATCGTTTTGTATTGTCCTTGACCAGAACAAGCAATCCGTGTACACTTCTGTCCGGTGACAGTATAGCCGGACGGCAACTGCCCTTTTCCCAATTGGCCTCAGGACAGTGACAAAGCTTCCAAACACCATCTTTTGTAATCCCGATATAGAAGGGTTCATACTTTTCGAGATCAAGGTTTTTGGCGACCTCTTGCGCAGATTTAACGGAGATGAGATGTTCTTCGGAACAGCCTCCGAAGATAATTGCGATTTTCAACTTATCCATGCTGCTTTCTCCTTTCAAATTTCAAGCAATTTATAATAGTATTTTCAACAGTATCTCACTGTGGAGAATCACTACCTTTCTTCTTGGATAACCGTTCCTTCCGGAAGCGAATACCCGATTTCAAATACATCCGTATAAAGCAGGCTTTCGGAAACAACCTGTTGGGATTTGCTGTCCAGCACCTGCCGACAAACAGAAACTTGCTCAAAGATTTTCCCGTCTTTTTTGAAAAAGCTCTTATCCCGATTAATGACCTCGTAACAATACCCTTTGTCCTGATCCACAAAAATACGGCCGTATAAGTTAGGCCTATTGATGGATATTTCAATTTGGAAGGTAAGATTGGTATTGTTTTTGACTTTTAAATCCAGCCACCCTTCACTGACCGTAGCGTCCACACCATCCGGTTCATCCTCATCAGGAGAAGGAAAATCCTTAAGCTGATGAGGATGCCGTTCTGCAATAGTGAGGGGTGTATGCAGAAACAACCAGAACAGCAAATTGCTGAGATGACACGAACCGCCTCCCGGGACCGTGACCAATTTGCCATTCACCACGCACAAACCGTCCTTATACCGCTCTTTTTTCTCGGCATATCTCACACGCTGCCAAAATGAAAATGTTTCACCAGGGCGTATGACCAAGCCATTAATAGTCTCCGCGGCAAGACGCAGATTAAACACCTTGTTTTCCTGATATTTCATATCAAAGCCTGTATTCTCATTGAGAAGCTTCGACTTGGTTTCATAAATGCAAAAAGGCAAAAACTCCGAAGCCTTTGCTTTTGCATAGTGGTTCCGGTCAAAGTACATCTTAGCATAGAAGAATAATTTTCTTTGTGTCCTGCGCAACGGCAATATGAATGGAAAAATCTGAGTCATTCTTTTTCGTTTCATGTCTGAGACCCCTTTTCAGGAATATGGTTTCACCACCCTACCGCCGTTTTAAATACAGCTGGAAAGCCCGGTGTAATAAAGGCTGCAGGGGGTAGTCCCAAGCACTGATCATTTCACAGGCCTCACCTCCAAAGCCCAATTTAAATCGCAACAACCCAAACAGGTGGTCAGATTCATCCAGGGTAGGGCTAATGCCTCGAAAATCATAGGTGTGGGCCTTAAGCTGATAAGCATCTTGAATCATACGCCACTGGATAGCATGATTAGGGACCTTCTCCCGTTTCACATTGCTGCTGGCCCCGTAAAGATACCATGAGTGGAAGTTGGAATGGACAGCTAAGGTTGCAGCCAATAATTCCTCTTCGTCTTCCGCCAGATAAAGATTAATACGGTCGGCTGTTTCAGCCTTTAATGACCGGTACAGGTTGGAAAAGTAGGAGAAAGTACGCACCTTGAATTGATCCCGTTCTGAAGTTACCTTCAGCAGCTCGTAGAAAGCCGGTAAATCCTGTTCTGTCCCGACTCGGACCTTGACGCCTAACCGCTCAGCCTTTTTAACGTTGCGCCTCCAGTTGGTATGAAAACAGGCGAAGATCTCAGTCAAGCTGCGCCCCTTTAAGGGCAGGCGGTAAACATATTCGGGTTGGGTCGCGGCGAAACCCGTATCACCTCCCTGCTTCTGCCAACCGATTTGCCGTAATTGCTGCTGCACCTGTTGGGCCGTTGCGTAGTCCTCATCAGGTGGCAAATCACGCAAAACTTTACCGGAGCTGCCCTGTTCTCGAGCTTGCTCTAAAAACTTCTTAATTATAGGAGTAGACCATTTTGCCTGTACTACCGGAGGGTCGATTTTGACACTGAAAACGTGCTTGCTCTTCAAATAAGCAAGAAATGGTTCAAACCATTCCTTGAGGTTGGAGCTCTGCCAGTCAATAATCGGGCCGCGGGGACAATAAGCCAGGTACCGGTTAAGGCAGGGCATTTTCCGGTATAAAACTAAACCACACCCTACCAATTTCTTATCCGGGGTAAACCACCCCAATAAATCGCTGGTCCACTCGGTTTTGACCTTGGCCCAGGAAGGATACTGCATAAAATTGCCTAAATCTGCTTGAGAAATAAAGGAATAATAGATTTCTTCACTTATTTTATCTACTTTTAACATCAAGAAAATTACACTCCATTTTGTCTGGACGAACTGTCCTGGTTGCCCTGCTGCGTTGCCGATGGTATTCTCCGGAGCACTGCCAGTTCTGTTTCTCAGCATGTTCAGAAACTTGAAATCAGTTTCAGAGATGTGGGAAGCTAAAGCAGGGCACGGACGATCTCGTCCGTATGCATGCCGCGGGAGCCTTTGACCAGAACCGCGTCGCCGGAAGACAGAAAGGATTTCAACTCCGCTGCGGCCTGATCGTTATTGTCCAAAACGCGGCAGTCGATCCCGGACCGGACGGAGCGCGCGCCCTCGGCCACGGCTTTCGCCTCCGGACCGACGGTGAGTAAAATATCGACTCCCTTTTCCGCGGCGCAGACACCGACTTCAAAATGCGCCTGCCGGGAATACTCCCCCAGTTCGAGCATATCCGCCAGCACGGCTACTCTGCGGCCGGTCCGGAACCCCGCAAGGACGCTCAGGCTGCTTTTGGCCGCGTCGGGACTGGAGTTGTAGGAATCGTCGATGACGGTAACCTCATTGACATGGTAAATCTGCTGGCGCATGGTCAGGGGGCGGTAATCCCCAAGGGCGGTGACGGCCCGGTCCAGGGGTACGCCCAGCCGCTCCGCCACGGCAAGACCGGCGAGGGCATCCAGAACATGGTGCATACCAAGTACCGGCAGGTTCACATCGACACACTCTCTCCCCGGAGCAAGGCAGCGGAAAGTGGTGGTTTCCTTTTGAACCGTAATCCCCTCCGCGCGGAAATCGCACCAGGGCGCCCTGCCGTAAAAGACGGTCTCATAGGTTGTCTTTCCGCGGAGGCCGGCGAGCATGGGGTCATCCCCGTTTAAAAACAGAACAGAACCCTGTGTGAACCGATCGGTGATGTGCAGCTTCTCCCCCAGGATGTTCTCCTGGGTTTTGAGCTGGCCGATGTGGGTAATACCGATGTTGGTCATAACGGCGTACTTCGGCTCGGCGACCCGAGCCAGGCAAGCCATTTCGCCGAAATCGCTGATCCCCATCTCCACCACCGCCGCTTCATGTTCCCCGGAAAACTCGAACATCATCAGAGGCAGTCCGATCTGGCTGTTATGGTTTCCCCTCGTCTTCATCACCTTGTATCTTGCGGCGAGTGCCAGAGCAACCATTTCTTTCGTCGTCGTCTTCCCGACGCTCCCCGTGATCCCAACGACAGGGATGGGAAATCTCTGTCGATAGGCGGCGGCAATGTTCTGGAGCGCCGGCTGAGTCGAATCCACCGCGATCCAGGCTTCTTCCGCCTCCGTCTGCGTATGCTCCTGGGTCAACACCGTGGCCGCGCCCGAGGCGAATGCGGCGTGCAGAAAGGTGTGGGCGTCCGTCTTTTCTCCTTTGAGGGGGACAAACAGGGAACCGCCGGCCACCTCCCTGCTGTCGGTCACCACCGAGGTCACCAGCGTATCCGGGTTCCCGCAGAGTAATTTTCCGCCGCACGCGGCGACGATTTTCTGTACCGTCATTTCCATTGTAAACAAGCACCTCACAGTTTTCCGGCTCAACTAGGCGATGAGAAAATCAAAATAAGTATTTGGATATGGTTCGTGTTTCAGTGTGTAATGCCACCATTCGCAATCGTAGGAAACAAAACCGCTGGCCTCCATGATAGAACAAAGGTATTGACGGTTTCTTGCTTCGGCTTGTGTGATTCCTTTTGCTCCATGATGTGAGACCGAATCCATTAAATCAAAGCCGCCGCCCATTGGCACAAGTATTCCGGAAGCTAAATGATAAAGTGTTAAGTCAATTGCGCTGCCCCGGCTGTGACCCGACTTAGCGGCCACATATCCTTTTGCTACTATCTCGGATCGGTCAATATTAGGATAGTGTTTCAGTTTCGTCCGGCCGTCTTCCGGCTGTTTTGACCAGCGCAGAAAACAATCTACGGCACTTTGAGGGCGATAACCATCCCAAAGAAGCAAGCCAAAGCCAAAGGATGAGGCTTTTTCTCGTGCTTTTTCCAGACTTAAGCACAAAGCTCTCGTACCGACAATTCGATTGGCTGCATATCCGTCCACCGGTTTGCCGATAAAATTATCCCATGTGGCGTATTTAGCGTCCCAGCGTATTCCTGATACAAACTCGTCTACAAAGACAAAATCATGTTTCATCGTCTTTCTCCTTTCAATGTCAACGATTTATTATTGATGTTACATTCTTCTTTGCTTTTAGCGCATAAAAAGCCTGTCCGATTCGACAATTTCATCCTATCGAAATTAGGCAGGCGATGTTGAAATTTTAGCTTAGCAAAATCTTAATAAGTGCTTTCGAAGCACTTATTCTTTTCTTAAGCTGATAAAATGCACGATATATCTGGCAGACTCTGAGGTGTTCCCCATTTTATTGTTTAGGGAAGATCGTTTCAATAACTTAATACGACAAAAGACGGCTTCTGACACTGCCAGTCACCGTCTTTTATTATTTTCAGGCTGTCTTAGTGCGACAGTCCCTTTGTCTTCCGCATGTACATACAGCATTCAGTTTAATTAATTATCTAATCAATGAGTTGTTTTACCCCATTTATATAACATGACACCTCAATGTCAGCGCTTAATTTCATGATGTTAAACACAGTACAATACTGCTCGACAAGCTTTATCGCTTTGACCACTTTAGATTCCAAGCCTTCATTCACTTCTATATGATAGTTTAAAGCAATTTTCGTAGCTTCGGAGGTTTGGAGGTTTGGATTCCCGCTCTGCCTCTACTTCCATGCTAATGCTATTGACCTTAATCCTCATCTTTTCAATAATTTCCAAGAAACCCCCCTGACTGCAGCCGATTAACCCTGCCAATAGCAGATCTGTCGGTCTCGGTCCTTTCTCATCAATTTGCAAATTAATATCCTGATTAAAAAAAACACTATTTTTGGGGCCGCCTTGCCACACGCTTGATACCTTCTGCATTGCATACTCCTCCTCATATTTACCTCAAAACCGCTGAATTTCACATTTAATTTCTCGAAAATTTTAGTCAAACATCGACAAAGGACGAGTGGTTGCCAACGATGCCCCGGACGTGTTCAAACGCTCCGTGGGCAGCAGTTCGCTGCGCATACCTACGTCTTGGGGTTTAAGCCGTCCGAACAAAAGCGCTTACGTAAACTCGTTATCAGCTTTCTTAAAAGTTTTGCATAAAATCCGTTCATCCTTTCCGCATTCCGAAGCTCATTAAGTAGATACAGATAATCCAACCCCTCATCCTTGCAATATCTATACAGTACTTCATCTTTCTCTTTGTAACGGTAATACTTGATCATTTAGAACACCTCACTAAAATAATGTTAATTTTCCCGGGCTGAACACTCTCTTTATATAAAAAGAGAGTGGTTAAATCCTTTTCATCGGACTTAACCACTCTCCTGATAAATGCTCTTAATTATAACCCTTATACCGGACACAATTGTTTCCCGCATTTAAGCAATAGAGGATTAAGCCAATGTATGCAGTGACCCATACCTGGTTTTATTCCAATTTGATTGTTATTTAATTTTTTTGAGCCAAGCGCTTCCAACCGGATCATTTGTTAATCCTCCCTTCATATTTTGTATAGTTTTTGTGCAATACGAAAAGTCTAAAAATATAAAGGCGGTTAAGTCCTAGCTTTTTGTGACTTAACCGCCTTTATATTTATAAAATGCTAAATAATAATCATTGACTTCTACATTTCATAAATAGAGGATTAAGACCATGTACGCTGACTTCCATGCTTGATTCCTGTGGTTTCACCACGGCATTAACTTGATTGAGATTATAGCTTTTCAGACAATACATTGTAATCCTCCTTTCATGTAACTATTTTCTTTATGTAAAGTATGGTAACATAGGCAAACCCGTACTGTCAAGGAAATTATTGTATACTGCATTTTTCATACAAATAACTTGGGCAGTTAATTGATATTCCTCTTTGCCCTTCATACCGCAATTCGTCATCGTAATTATACTCTCCACGTGCCTTGGAGCGACGATTCGGATAACTCTGCCTTGAAATACTATCGCAAAAAAATGCCAAGCAATCTATTACCTGGCACTTCGCTTTTCCAGTCTGTTATGTCATTTGGTTATCAAATCATCCTTAGCAAAATCACCCCATGCTTTTGATTATGCCGGTCTTCATCTTTAATGGCCAGGACTTTGAACCCAGGAAACCGCTCTTCATTCATTAATTCCGCTTCTCCCTCCTGCTGTGCTTTTAAAAGGATATCCAGGGCATCTGCAACTTTTGCCGCAAGCTGAAAATACATCTTTCTATAGTCCAACATCCTAATCTATACCCCCTATTTCAAGCAGCGGCAAGGTCCGGGTCATGATCCGGTCCGGCCGTCTGCTTTTATAGGGGAAATTAAAAAACGCATGCGAGGTTTTATTTACCCTACACATGCGCTATGTTTCGTTATTTGCTGAATCCTAACACCTGAACCCATTAACGTTCCTTTCCGTTGCATGGGTCAGGAATAGGCTGATCTCCTGCTACGTGAAGCCGCACAGTCTGCTTCCTGGCGACGTTTCCGTTATACTCGCTTCACCCTCGGCACAGGTGCTTTGCTTGTGCTAAAATGGGCAGCAATGTATAGTGGATCGTTTACTGCAAACCGCCGTTTAAAACCGCAGCTTGTGTTGTTGAATATCTAGGTCGTTATACTCACCGGGTGGCTATATCAAATAAGCGCATCATGAACATTGAAAAGGATACGGTTTCCTTCAAATGGCGGGACTACAAAGACAACAGTAAACAAAAAGTGATGACTCTTTCCGCTGAAGAGTTTATTCGCAGATTTCTTATTCATATCTTACCGAGTGGCTTTATGAAAATTAGACACTATGGTTTGCTTGGCAATCGCAACAAGACCACTAAGCTCAAGCTTTGTAAACAACTTACCCATACGCCTTTATTTATGAAGGAGAAGTCTTCAACCCTCCAACTTATCCAGAAACTCATAGGAAAAGATTTGAATAAATGCCCCAAATGCGGATCAGAAGAACCTAGACGATGTATGAGTCTAGGCAAATCTCCCCCTATTACTATCCGAACTGCATATGTTTAAAAAATTGCCCTTTATGGGGAGGGGGACCCTATGTCTGAAATCAGTATATTTGAAAGTTAAAGATGCATATTGTGTAATGTTTTAAATCAAAGTCCTTAAAATTACCAAGAGATTAGGAATTCAATCCCCATAGAACTCTTCACTGATCATCGCGGTTTAGTGCAATTCGAGATTCATGATGTTCTGTTTACTAATAATATAAGTACTCTTTTTTAAGCCACTGATTTCGATCATTGGCTTTTTCTGTGTCAATGAACATCATAAATCTCTAGATAATTATCCAAAGTTAGGGAAATCGGATCATCCAAGGTATACTTTCTAACATACTCAAGCTCCTTTAGGAGTTCTTTTTTCGTCCCCTAACTTCGGATAATTCGCTATGGGAAATTGAATTATTGTTTTTCAAATGTCCAGTGTGCTCATAATCTGTAAGTACACTTTTTTAACACTCGATGATAGACTGGCATATCTTCGGGAACCGCAGACAAAGCCTCAAGTTTACCTTCACGAATCATTTCTTCTATACGGAATGCGACCCAGGAATCACCAATTCCAAGTTGATATTTACCAATCACCCGCCCGATAACCTTTGCCTCCTGAAATTCCTCACCTTCTGCTGCGATTTCACGAAAGATAAAGTCATCATAGAGGGTTTCCGGTGCACTGAGCAACTGTCCATTCAGCGTGGCCCGCAAAGGTGCGTTCTCCCTTTGAAGCTCTTGCCAATGAGTTGCACAGCTTTTTTCAAATACCGGTGGCACAGGCTTTTGCAAGGCAAGATACCGATGCCATTCTCCGGGACCAACTTCACCCCAGCTGCTTTTCTGCAGGATATTTCCTTTTTCGTCAGCTTCCCATTCCGGGAGCTTGACAATTGAAACTTGTTTACCATGCACTTTCCACTGATTCAACTGCCCCATGAACCAATAGAATCCACACATTTCATCAGGCTGATTGCTGTACCAGATTCGAAGGGATTCTCCCACTGCTGCGCGTTCCTGAACCGTTTTCAGATCTTCTTTTACCCTTTTAAACATTTCCTGAGCCGCCTGATAACCCTCGTCATTCGGAAAAACGCTGTATATGTGTTCCAAAGTCTGCTTCCGCTTGATACCGGGTTGATTCTCCGAAATATCTCCAACGCTCAGCACCAAGTTGAATCCATAGATGTCTGCTGTATTTCCACCCAAGGGGGTAGCACTCTCCCACGCTAAGCGTGCCTTTTCTTTTGCTTCTCGTCGGGCAGCTTCAACTTCCTCTTTAGTTGGCTTCCTTCCATCCGCGTGACTAACGATAACGCCAATACACCCACCTTGATATTTCCCCTCGCCATAGTGCTGTGCCATTTTAAGACTTCCACAAGCACTATCGCTAAATACTATTTCAATCATATTATCCTCCTCTCAAATCCATATTTGCTTATATATCGGTATCGGATTATCCTTGAATAAATTCTGGGTAACCTGTCGGCTAAGTCGGAGGGATTGCTCCCTCTTTCTCGCCTATGAACTGTACGTGTCCCTTTCAAGACATACAGCTCAAGCTCTCATTTATCCGTCTGTCTTTATGATATTTCCGCCAATCTCAGTTGTCTTATGGTTTTAAAGCCTTCCTGTATTTGATGTTCTTTTGAAAGCTCACCTTTTGACGGGTACATTTTAGGATATTGTCTATTACAATATCCATGGACTAACTGCAAATTATTGTATTTCCTTGTCCCGCCCTGTATCACTGGTACTTTTTCTTTCACTACCAGTTTCTCACTGAAATCTGTAATACTCATTCTGCATATAGGGCATTTATAATTCTGAATTTTAGCCAGTTTCTGTTTGCTTTTAATACAGTTTCTGTCAAACTCCTTTTCGTCCCTATTCTCGTAGTATTCGTTAAGGCAAGCGTCATATGGCGTTGCTCTGAATTTAATAAGTGTATGCCTGACTATCGGTATCCAAGACATTTTTGTGAGTTGCTTACGCTCTTTCGGGTCGGTCAGTATCCATCGGTTTTTGCTTTGTCCCGTTATATCCGGTTTGTAGTATCTATCTATTATCCAAGTTTTGCTTTTCTTTGGATGTAGATATTTTAAAAATATGAACGTACATTCCCAGACATGGTGGTCCATATATGAATACGTCTGTTTTGCGACCGAAGGCGACCAATAGTTCCCTATGCCTCTAATAATGGGATTGAGTTTGTCTATTATTGCACTAACGCTATTGCCTTTTAGTTTCTGTATTTCCTTTGAGATGGTTTCATCTTCAAAATATTTCTCCCAATATTGCAAACACCAATTAGCAATATCTTGATTATTATACTCTCCATCTTGTCCTTTACTAGCCTGTTCGAGAAGGATAAGCAAGTTCAAAGGTGAAAAAGCAAGTTCTATAGGCTTCGCTCTCGTTTCCGTCCAACTTCCAAGATATTTGTTCTTTCTTTTGCTCATATTACACCTTCTTTAAGAATGAAATTCAAGAAAGCAAATCCTAGCTAACCAATCCGACCCAATGTGTCGTATAACGTTTAAGAATTTGCGCCGCGTCTTGCTGCTTTCATATTGGCTAAGTGGCGCTAAATTCTGTGTTATGCGATGCCATACGCCCCCCGGAGCCTCACCCGCTCAACCGCCTACTCCTGCACCTACTCCTGTGCTTTCCGTATGATTGCACTTTACATCGCAGAAATAATTAGAATTTGCTATCCCCTCTCCTCAAGCCCCCAGTTACGCATTCTCGCAGCAACTGTATCATGGGACTATTTATTAACAGGTATAACTTTTTTACTGTTATCATCGAATGTAATAATATACTTACCGTTAATCTGGATAATAGATTTAATATCTGTTCTACCTCATTTCTTTTGAATATTTACTAATAGCGCCCTATCGATACTGCTTTTTTGAACTGTATTACCAGTTGCATAATTTGAATCGAAAAATGACGTAGTTACTATACAAATGAGAATCAAAATTAAGTGAACAACTATTTCATTTGTTGGAACATTAATTTTCTTTTCGATGAAATTGTAGAGCTTACTTTCTTTCTTGAGTCGAAGTCTTCCAAGCCTTACCCCCCAATATATCGACAAATATATTGTTGATGCACTTGCAACTGAAGCAACCAAAAGAAGCATGGTAGAATTTTCAGATTGTAAATAATATCCATAAGCTAATGAAATCATTAATAGAAAACAGTAAATGATAATTCGATTAAGGGTTGTCCTATTCATGAACTACAACTTCTTTCTCTTTAATAAGTCATTCTCCAGAAAACTGACCCATGAGCTTGCGACCTCTTGCGTATGGTGTCGCATAACGTTTCGAGTGTTTGCGATGCGTCCGAACCGCTTTCATATTGGCAAAGTGTCGCGAACACTCTGTTAGGCGGCGGACCATGCCCCGTAATTCAGAGACGACCATGGACGGGAGTCCCTTAAACGTCCCTCCGACCAGTATTGATGCATTAAATAAGAATGATGCCGTTCTGCCATGAAAGCATTAATAATCTGGTATTGAGGTATGGACAAAGTTGGTATCCTTCGAGTTATATACAATCCCTCCAACAAATCCGCCCTTATCCTTATTGAAAGAATAAGTAGTTACGGAAAATTTGGTACCTATATTTATAATTGCGTTGATATGTGAAATTTCCTTTGAAGCATCCTCTATACCGTTTTTAGAAACAGTAAAGTAAACTGAACCCAACTGCACATATTCTGATAATAATGGGTAAGCTTTTTGACCATCCCATACAACCAATAACCAGTTCTGCCCATCGTTCCACCCAATTTCTCCCTTTTCATTTCGTCTCGCAGCCGTATATAGTTCAATTTTCTCTTCGTTATTATCTAAATCATAATCACATGAAAATTTGTCAAGTTTTGTCATACTTTTAGTGTCTATTGACTCACTAGGAACTGCTTCAATCAGACTGTTTTCAACTTTATTTCCAAGTTGTAAGAGCATACCGGTCTGTTCACTTTTTTGACAGCCATTAAGAACCATACATAGAAAAACAAATAATAATATGTAACTAATTCGTCGCATTAAAAGTCACCCTCCATAACCGACTGAAATTGAACTATATTAGCACCTTGTACAGTCAATTTATTGTACATAATCCTACAAGTACACATTAATTAAAACTCTAACGGCAATCCCTTCCAAATCCGGGCATGGACGCCCTGCTTCCCGCATGGTCTGTCGCCTAACGTCCCGAGGGTTTGCGACGTCGGGTTAATACCTTCATATTTTCTCCGATGTTGCAAGCCCTCTGTTATGTGATGTATCCACACTCTCCCAATCTTAACTCAATAATGCAATCATAATTGCCGGAAAAATAGTACCCTATCCTCTCCAGGGCCATCATAGTTGGAGTGTACTGAAACCCCATTGATCTGGCAGTCCCCTTTTTCAATATTAAATCCCATGCGAGTATGAAAACCTATCGAACCTGTGTTAACAGGCGAGGTCACGCATTGAACAATGTTACAGCCTTTTGTTACCACTTTTTCAAAAAAAGTTAAGTATAATTTCCGGCCAAGCCCCATTGTCCTGTACTCTGGATTAACACCAATGAAATGGATATATGCTTCATTTGAGTGACTTTGAGATATGAAGCCTATTAAGAATGCTCCTAGGTCTCCATCGACCTCAGCAATAAAACTTGTATCTTTGAAATGTCTAAAGAATAGTTTTGGTAGCATGTCCGCCATGTGACGGCCACCCCACCATTCGTCGACGACAGAAATAATCGGTGTGTAGTCGGATTTCTCTATTTTTCGTATTATCAAAATGAGGTGCCTCCTTTCTGTTTGAGAAACCATTCATGACCTGTGAGTACGACCCTTTAATCTATTTTAGCTAATAAGACAACTCCGATATGTGGGTATGTCATGTAACGTTTTGCGTATTCCCGAAGTCTGGTTACTACTTTCATCTTCTCTCAGATTTTGGGAACACTCTGTTATACGATGGACTGTGCCCCCAATCGCAAACCCTAAAAATACCTTTATTCTCCGATTAGTAGTTAAATTATAAACTATGATCTTTTTTAAGCCATTCTTTTGGGTTCCAGTATCCAGATACTTTGTGTATATCATTAAAACTTATCTCTGGGTTGTCCGTTTGAACTAAGGTAATCAATTTATGGCCTAATAAGAGCCGCCACGAATTATAGTGAATTATTCCTAATATTTTGATCGCTTCTTTAGGAAATCTTTCTACAAAGAAACCATAATGTCTAAAGGCTAATACAATTCCTTGTCCTTTGGGAATGCAGTCAGAAAGACAATCATTAAAAGCATCAAGATTGTTTCCATAATAATCAGGAAATTCTAGACTGTTTGAAATTGCGGAATGAAAATTCTTTATATCCAACCACTTAGAACAGTCAAGCTCATGTATATAGAAATCCTCCTTTTGTAGGAGTTCTACATACTCCTCGAAAACTGCCTCCTTCCAAAATAGTGAAACACTGCTATTTTGAAGAAGTCATACCAGGTCGTACCCCCTGCAATCTTGTCGCTCAAATAGTTTCCCTTCTTCACAAATACTTATAAGAATTCTCTACTTTTTATTTCTTCGCACAGTCTGTCGTATAACGTTCTGCGTATTCCCGAAGTCTGGTTAATACTTTCATGTTTTCTCAATTTTTGGAATACGCTGTTATCAGATGGACTGTGCCCAGCGGAGCCATGGATGGCGGAGCGTCCTCTCCGAAGCATATCTTTCACGATTTCAACTTACTTTTCCTATGAACTTTTAGTAAAGTACTATAAACACCTCCATCATTCTGGCATTCAAACCTTCCATCTTCAATCAAATGATTCAACAATTCTTCTTCACTAAAGGTCAGATATCCCTCATCTATTAATTGACAATATACATCCTCTAAACTTCTTGCTTTCCTTTTCCCTTTTAGATAATCGTAACAAAAATTCGAAACTTCATTGTTCAATCTTTTAATTATTGGCACCGTAACCCATTTAAAGTCTCTTTCACTTTTCCCCAATGCAAACAAGGCGTCTAAAATCGAATACACTATATCATCAAATTCTGGATTTTTCCTATACAATGGTGTGAAATAATCTATTGCTTTTTCGTACTCCTTACATAAAATATAAGCCTCTCCCAATCGCCATTGTGCAAGATATCCTCAGGATCACTCTTTGCCATTTCCTGTCTAAGCCTTTTTAATCCTTCGAAATCTCCTTTGCTAATGAGGTCATAGTCATCTTCCCAACCTTCATAACCATCCTCACCAGTATTATCGTCAAGTTCTTTCTCCGGCTATTAATGTCAATAATCTTGCTATCGTCAGCCAAATATATTACCTCTATTCTTGTGTTATTTTCACTTCATTCGTTATTCAACTTCAAAGCCAAGGATGGCGAACGGCTAAGCTCGGGCACAGTCTTTCCTATAACGTATCGAGAATTCCCGAAGTCTGGTTACTACATTCATATCTTCTCAGATTTTGGGAATTCTCTGTTATACGTCGTGTGACAGAGAATATCATTCAAGACCCTAACTAAATATCTAAGACCACAATATCCTTTTTTGTAACACTATTACTCTTTATCTAAAATCAAATTCATAACAAAGGGAGAGTTAGACCGTCTGCAAATTATGTAGTTAGTTTTATTACACTACTTATTTCTTGGCCTAGAAATTTGAAAAAGAAACATGAAAATAGTCTCCTACTTTCTCTTAAACAATCCATGCAACCGATTTAAGATACTTTATTCCAATAAACAGAAATGCAATATTCGAAACTATGATTAGAATATAAAAGATATTGAATGTTTTTTTCAGATACAAAGTTCTTATCAAAAGTATAATGATCACAATTGCTATTATAGGCCAAATTAAAAGTGACAAATATGTAATAAGAAATACAAATTTTGTTAATGTATGATGGCTAAGTAATAAGTTTAGTACGGGTATCCAGTTTATTAGACTCAGTATTACCATTACCATGCTTTTCTTTGACATATAATCCCTACTCCCCGTCCCTTATCAGAACCCAACATGACGTATAACGGTTCGCGTATTCCGAAGTCTGGTTACTACCTGCATATTATCTCAGATTTTAGGAATACGCTGTTATACGATGTCGCGGCAAAGACAGCTTAAATCTTGATAATTATAAACTAAATGAGTTGGAAATTAAGGTTTGTCCACTTTGGGATAGACCATTCGCCCGTATTTGGGTACCATCTGATGGATTAAGAAATACAAACCATATACTGGTCGTACCGTTTTTAACTATACTCGCTTCTTTTTCTTTCGCTCTTTTGTCAGTCTGAACGCTAACCCGAATAATTTGCGGATCAGAAATTTCTCCATATGCTATAGGGAAAGGGGTGTCTTTCGTTGCGGGAAAATATTGAACTGTTATTGATTGCCCTGGTTCTTCGCTGGCACGCGACTGTTCTCCTCCATTAACCCACTCCCAACCCCAAAATGTCTTTTTTGTATATCCTGCGGCCAGAGTCGTATCTTTTCCTCCATTAATACTTTTATAAAAGAAAACTACGTCTCCGTCCATAATCTTTTCTAGGTGTATTACCTTTACTACGTGTCGACCAGATTTCTCGATTGCTTCTTCAATGTTTTTCCCCGTAGCCTTGGGTGGAAAAACGGATATTAGCACCGCGACAATTATCAGAACCACAATAATAACCGATATCAGGTTAGTTCTTTTCATTTCCTCTTCCCTCATCCCTAATATTCATGACCTAGCGATTTCGTATAACGTTCTGAGGGTTTGCGACGCGTCCCAACCGCTTTCATCTTTTCAAAGTGTCGCAAATCCTCTGTTATATGATGCCGTACACCCCGCGAAGCCACACTTGAACTCCCCAATTGAATTTCACATTATGGACTTTTTTATGAGGAAACATACTCAACTAACTCATTTATTTTAGCCCTTCTTGTATAATCTGCTGGCTTGTCAAAGACTTCGAGAATACCTATTTCATCAGAAATCAGTTCCTTTTTCCTTAACTTCTTCCATTTTATAGATACCTTCAGTAATGTCATAAGTATCTTATCAAAAGGATTAAGTTTACGGTAATCAAAACCACCCCGCAAATAAAAGAACTGTATAATTTTTTGCTGTTCTAAAGTAAAGTTCCTACTGATCACTTCACTTACTGCCTCTTCTCTTGCGGGCGACATCCCCGTTGCAAAGACAACAACTTTTTTACCTTTAAGTTTGTCAACGTTTTGCGTTATTAACTTGACTCCATTGATACCCACTACATACAAACCGCCACCATAAATTACACAGTCATACACTGACAGCATATTAGTAGTGACTCTTGAAGCACAATAAATATCGGCTGACAACTCCGCCGAAATCCATTCTGCGTATTTCTTTGTGAAACCTGTTTTCGACTTGTAGATTACCACGGTTTTCATTACTTTGCTCCTCCAAGTTCTGGACATTCTCGTATAAAACTACAACCACGAAATTCTACGAAAGTCGTTCCTGAGAAAGCTCCCGCAAGAATGAGCTGCAATTTGCGTACGGTTTCATATAACGGTTCGCGTGTTCCCGAAGTCTGCATACTACATTCATATTCTCTCAGATTTTGGTAACACGCTGTTGTACTAAACTGCTGCGCGGTGGCTTTTTTTAACACCTAAAAATATACATGAGGCATGATATCATTCTTTTGCAAACCCAAATTAACTTGGAAAGGATGATATTCATGCCTCAAACTTCTCGTACTCTTACACCTCATCTTCAAAAAATGAAGCTCGAAATGGAACTTCGCGGTCTATCCTCTCAAACCCTTCAACATTACCTTTCTCACTTAAGGCTTCTGGAAAAATATTTTAGTAAGCCCGCCTTTGACGTCTCACCTGATGAACTCAAACAATCTAAAACATCAAACTGACATTGCGGACAACGCTTCCTTGCAATATTAATACATTCCTCACTAAAATCAATACCTAAAACATTCGCTCCAACTGATGCCAACCTCATGCTTTCATGCCCGGGTCCACATCCTAAATCCAAGATCCGTGGACGTTCTGGTAGTAAAGAAACAAAATCCCGAATTGTAGGTTTTAAAATATCTTCTTTATACCATTCTTCTGCCGTTCGCTCAGCAGTTAAATCATAAAAAAGCTTAATCTCATTCTCCAAAACTAACTCCTCCAAAATCAGACCGAATGTGTCGCATAACGTCCCGAGGTTTGCGGCGTCGGGTTACTTCATACATATTCTCTCCGATGTCGCAAAACCCTCTGTTAGGCGGCGGACCATGCCCCGTGATTCAGAGACGACCATGGACGGGAGTCCCTTAAACGTTCCCTACGAACTGTATAGATGCATTTAAGTAGAAGAATGTGCAACAACATAGTTTCAAAAAAGCCTTTTATCTATTTTTCTTTGTTACTATTGTATAAACGGGCGAGAGAGCGGTCGGGTAACTAATCTCAAAGTGATAGCCATTCCAATGCCGAGTCTATGTCTCCAAAGTAACGTTCTTTTTCATTGATACTGGCTTGTATCCGATATTCCATTCTGGGATAATCATCATTGACAATTGCACAGGCGACACATTTTGCGTATTCTTCCGGCTTCCATGTGCCACTAAACAACTCTCTCATTGCTCGATCTCCTGCTAAACAATCGTGGCGGTAACCCATTAAATTAAACAGAATTTTAAATTCTTGTCCTTTAAAATTCTTCTCAAAGCATTCTCTGAAAGCTCGATGACACTCAATCACTGTTCTCTCATTGATAATTTTAAAAAACACTTCGAATATTCGATTTCTTTCTAGGTATCCTACTCGATAGTTTTTTCCATGTTACATTCCTGTTCGTTATCAAAAGGCTTATCCATTTTATAGGCCTCCAATGTTTATGGCTATGGCACGAATTCCGACAACTGTGCATCAATTTCAAACTTAAACAACGATCCTTTACAAATCCGGGCAAGGACGCCCGGCCCCCCGCATGGTCTGTCGCCTAACGTCCCGAGTGTTTGCGACGTCGGGTTACTACTTTAATATTCTCTCCGATGTTGCAAACCCTCTGTTAGGCGGCGGAACATGCCCCGTGATTCAGAGACGACCATGGACGGGAGTCCCTTAAACGTCCCCATCCGAACAGTATTGTTTATCAAGTAAGAATCATGCGTATTAATATTTCACCTGCGAACTAACCAGTTTGGACTATGTAGATACAAATTCACCATATATAAGCAAAAAGCAATAACAGATACATTGAATATAACAGTATGATATATTATTTTTTGGTTTTTAGTGTTCATATACGATAAATAATTTAATACGCTTGTGCAAAGTGTAAAACAAAAAGAAAAAATTATAAAAGGTACTAGAATATATATAAATGAAGGTTTAGTATTAAGCAGTAATTTATAGAAAGACCAAAAAAATACTAAAAACAATCCAAAACTAAAGATTGCTTGCTTATTAGTTGCTTTTTCAAATAAGTATGGACTATACCTTCCTCTATTAAACAAATATATATTGTGAATGATACTATAAGTACACCCAAGCAATAAGATTATTATATAAAAATAATTATTCATTGATTTATTCTCCCTCCTCTTGATTCTATGATTGTAACAAAGTGCATTAACCCTCAAATACGATTCCTTTCAAATCCGGGCAAGGACGCCCGGTCTCCTGCATGGTCTGTCGCCTAACGTCCCGAGGGTTTGCGACGTCGGGTTATTACATTCATATTCTCATCGATGTTGCAAACCCTCTGTTCTACGATGTATCGTGCCCCGTGACTCAGACAGCGCCACGGACGGCGCTGCCTTGAATTTACCCGGAATACAATCTACTGCCCAAAATAGGAATAACTGGAAATATAGTTTTATAAACAAACGTTTAAAATATATGTCTTTTGCGAAGCAAAGTTACAGTAATTTGATATGGAAGTGGGCGTTATGACAATAGCACTAGCATTCACAATAAGGACGCATGTGCTATTTTACCCATATATGTATTATCGGATGTGCGCAACTCCACCATAGAGGTATTTAATCACTTCAAAATCCACAATTTATTATGCTTATTCTAAGACTGATGCATGTACAAAACTAAAATGAGGTATTACTTTTCCAACAACTGAACCGTTACGGACAGAAAGATACTTACTTTCCATATCTTTTGATGTAAGACGCTCCATAATTTTATAACCTCGTTCAGATAAAAAGGATTCAATTCTCTCTTCCTCAATCCAAAACAGGAAAGGCTCACCAGCATTAACAGATTGCCTTTCCGCTGTCAAGTAATCAAAACAAATTGTGCTGCCAACAGGTGAATTTAGTTTAACAAATTTCAACGTATTATTAACCGCCTCGGCAGGTAGGTAATACATAACCCCTTCCCAGATAAAAAGCGCTTTTTTATTTTTGTCAAACCCTGCCTTAAACAGCACTTTTTCAAGGACATCACTCTTAAAGTTGATAGAAACAAAAGTTAATTGCTCTGGTATAGATATATTGGATTGATTTAATTTTTCCTTTTTCCGTTGTTGAGTAGTTTGAATATCTAATTCAAAAATTCTGGTTTCTTTGATTAGTTCTTTTAAACGGTATGATCTGGTATCGTATCCTGCGCCAAGGAAAACTATTTGGGGAATATTCTCCCGGAGTGATTGTTTGAAAATATCATCAATGTAGGCTGTTCGAGCAATAAGGTATCCATATCGCTCAGGGGTGATCAAATTGTTAATGACCCATTCTCTTGAGGCCCGATCTTTCAATGGCCTTTTACCATCTTCGGTCAGAAATATTTCTGCCAGATAATCCGGACCTCTAAACTCTTCCCTTTCATCTCTCGCGGCAAGAGCACGGCAGAAGGTAACCCCATTTGCCGTCTCAGAAGGCTGATTTTCAACGGACCTATCTTTTGCTGCTAAAACTTTGCTTGTGATTCCTAAAATGTTGCCAAATGGGTCAACTACTTTTGCTGACTTCGTATCAGCAACCGTATTGATCTCAGTATGTGGAGTTGCACCTAACTCAAGCAACTTCTGATAAACTACATCGATATTTTCAACACCCCAATAAGCAACAATACGTTCATCGCTTCCGGATAACGGATTTGAAGTTGGAGCAAGCATTAATACAGAGTCGTCAATTACAAATATCACGGCAAATGGTGAATTAAAAGCCGGTTCTTTATTCAAAATCTTACAGTACCAATCCTTAGCCTTTTCTATGTCTGATACCTGATATGTAACTGTTTTTACAGATTGAAACATTCTTCTTCCTCCCTTTTTCTACTGTTTTATTAGCTGTCGATGACACCCCATCTCGGTATGTTCGATAACGGTGTTTTAACGAACTTCGTTGATTGTATGTCTAATAGAATTAATCAAAACTTGTTCACTTAAAATTCCTTTTTACACCTTGTAATCGTTCGACATTAATTTTAAATTTACCTTCATTTTACTCTTTAGGTCATATAAGTAAATTGCAATACTTTGCTAAAAATATTATTTAATTTGCTAAACTCCTATTTAGCGAACTTTTAATTATCCTACTACTGCAAAGTAATACCACAAATTCTTTTCGTCCGCGCCAAGGATGGCGCGTCCTTTGCACGATATGTCGTAGAACGTCCAGGGATTCCCGACGCGCCCCAACCACATTCATCATCCTCTAAGTGTCGGGAATCCCGTGTTAGGCGAAGGCTTTGGCCCAAAAGAAAACCCTGGGCAAATTATGTATTCTCCCAAGGTTGTTGTTTCATATTATTTAAATCTCGTGCCGCGTGAATTATAGCCAATACAAGAATTGATTCATCACTTAGTTTGTATATTAACCGATAGTTATGAAAAACGATCTCTCTAATCTTTTCATCTTCAACTTCAGGAACTTTTCTTCCCAGATTAGGAAAATCAGAAAGTTTTTCAACCATTTCTATAATTCTGCCAGTAAATTCTATAGCATAATATTCCGAATCTCTTTCAATAAATTCTTTTATACCTTCTAAATCAAGTACAGCTGGCTCTGACCATTCAATTCTCATTTGTTTAATATCCTCTTCTTAACATCTTCATGAGAATATACCTTTCCATCCTCTGCTGCTTTCAGGGACAGATCAATTTTCTTTTTAACATATAATTGGTACATTATATCATCCAAAGTTGCTTGGTCGGGTAGATTCTCAATTATTTTTATGGCTGCATCCTTTACTTGACTCATAAATATTCACCTCTTCAAAAAGCATTATTACTTATAGTATACATCAAAAACAAACATTCTACAGATAGTCCCCAAAAAATGTCTTTCACCAAAGCTTTCTTCTAACGTTTAGGTGTTCCCGACGCGCCCTAACCACATTCATCATCCTCCAAGTGTCGGGAACACCGTGTTATGTACTGTCAGGCGCTTGCATCTTTCTATCACAATTATGATATAATATCTATATATAAAATGATAGGATGTGATCATATGCCGGTTATTAAGCCAATTTCTGATCTGCGCAATAACTTCAACCAAATTTCCGAAATATGCCATGAAGGTGGCGAGCCGGTTTTTATCACTAAGAATGGTAAAGGCGATTTGGTTGTAATGAGTATGGCTTTATATGAAAAGCAACAGGCCTTATTGGAACTCTATCAAAAGTTGGCTGAAGCTGAAGCCCAGAGTGCCGCTGGAGTCCCTCGTATTCCTCACAAAGACCTCATCAATAAATTGAGAGCAAAGATAAATGGATAATCGGTTTCGTATCGAGTACCTTCCAATTGCAGAAAACGACTTGACTGAAATCATCGATTATATTCAGATAGATAATCCAACTGCGGCATTAAGCTTTATTAATGAAATTGATAGGGCCATTTCCAAATTGGCCTTATTCCCTTTCTTGGGTCCTGTACCAAAGGATCCGAGGCTTATTCACCTTAACTATCGAATGCTGGTCGTCGGTAATTACTTAGTATTCTATGCAGTCCTTGAAGAAGTTGTAGAAATCAGAAGAATAATACATGCAAAACGTAAATATGACTTCCTTGTTTAGCCCCGAAAGCCTGATGGCACATAACGTCCCGCGTATTCCCGAAGTCTGGTTATTACTTTCATGTTCTCTCGGATTTTGGGAATACGCTGTTATCTGACGTCTGACGCCCCGTGATTGAGCTATAGGAAAATATACAAACAATTAAGTCCTGTTAAAAGGTATATGTATTTGGCCGATTAAACAATTATCATTAACCCATTCCAAAGTTACATTTGAGCCAATAACTTTGAGATAGCCAAAATTGTCTTTAATTCCTTCTTGAAAATTACTCAAATAAAAACTGATACATAGGTAGTTTTCTACTTCATCAAATAAAGGCGATAAGTAGTTAACATATTTTCTTTTATTACTTTCCTCAAGATCGTATAGCTTTTCTAAATCCTCATCATATTTCACTTCTAAGATAGTTGAACAATCGTTTTTCAAGTCAGGAGCATTCCAATCAAAGACAGCTATAAATCCAAATCTGATTTTCAGCTTTTTCCATTCCCAAACACCAGAATTTTCTTCATTACCTTGTCTGGTTACTACATTCATATTCTCTCAGATTTAGGGAATTCGCTGTTATCTGATGCCGCAGCAAAGACTTACCCAAATGTTTTCGTCAATTACTTATGGTTCTTTAATTCTTTTAGAGAATAAACGGTTCCCCGCCATTCTATACCACCTCGGCATAGCGCCTTTACAGTTGAATTTATTACTGCACTAAGATACAACAATGCTGATATAGGATGAAACAAAACATAACTACGGGAGATATCAAAAAGCTTTGATAAGTGATTGTAGACAGCAAACAAACTTAGGAGAGAAATACCGCACAAGGCTCTTGCCCAAACTGACCCAAAGAACAGACCAAAAAAAGGGTAGACATTTGTAACTAAACTATATACGCATAACCCTATTACGGCCGAAACCTTATAGTTCATAGATGCGAATAAGTTTTTTTCAAAGCCCTTAAGCGCAGCAAAGAGGTTTTTATACCATTTTACAGTAATAAAGCCTTTACTCGGCAACCCGAAACCCTGTTTGTATCCCTTATTTACCACGAGTCTCCCAAAAGAAATGTCATCAACAGGCTGTGTCGCTATTATTTCATAGCCGCCTATTTCATTGTATACTGATTTTTTTACTAAGTTAAATGAACCCACTCCAACTTTCTTGGTAACCATAACCGTAGCTGTAAGTGCAAATGCAAAGTATGCAAGAAAAGCACGGTAGAAAACACCTCCATAATACATATCAGGAGCAATTGTTAAGTGATCGAGCTTGTGTTCCAAAGCATAACCAACAGTTTGCGTCATACTTTTGGGAGAGAACATGACATCAGCGTCAGTAAAAAGCAACCACTCACCTATACTCTCTTTCACTCCCTGAAAAATAGCATGGTTTTTACCTAACCAGTTTGGTGGCAAATCATAAATAGTAATAACTTTGAGTTGAGGAAACTGAACTTTAAGCTTCTCCAAAACAACCCCAGTATTATCGGTAGATCGGTCATTCACTACAATTACCTCTAATTTAGGGTAATCTTGACTGATTAACTGTCTAACCGCCTGCTCAATGGATTCTTCTTCATTACAAGCTGGAATTATTACGGATACTAAAGGGTAATTTGCTTCATCATACGAACAATCATTTATGTTGAAAATAGGCAGTGTTTTCATATATCTAAACCATAGCACGCTTATACTTAGCCAATATAAGGAAGAAACTAAAGCAATTACCAAAATGAGAATATTCATATCTTTCTCCCCTCCTTTGAAATACTTTTAAAGTTGAACATTCCAGTCCACTTTTTATGATCCTTTATGTTTCCAGCGGTTTCAGATAACGTCCCGCGTATTCCCGAAGTCTGGTTACTACTTTCATACCCTCTCAGATTTTGGGAATACGCTGTTATGCGAAGTAGTATTGTGTTACCTGAGACTAATCGTTTAACTAAAATCTAATACTTATTTAATGGAGCTTTATTTTTTATACTTAACCACATGAGCAAAAAATGTACTGTAATTATTCTCTTGTCCATTTTGCACAAGAAAAAGCTGTTCTTTTAATTCTTCAAAATGGAGTAACTGTAAAAGATATTTTAAATACTGTTTTCTATGTGTGAATACCTCGACCCCTTCAGGTGACCTTTCAGAATAGTACATATCATTTGTTTTGCTAGAGTCTGTCTTTCTATCGTAATGTTCAGCCTTTACTGTGAATGAAAATAATCCACCAGGTTTAATAATCCGAGAAACATCTCTGAAAATTGGTTGTAGATCACCAATAAAATGAAAAACACCGCAAGAAATAATATGTTGAAATAATGAATTTGAATATGGTAAAGGCAAATCATTCAGATTGTATTGTTTTAGTTCTTTAGCAATGTTCTTTGTTTTACAGATATGTAACATTTCAACTGAACCATCAATTCCATAAATCTCTAATCCAGCTTTAGCAAATAATGCTGAACTTAATCCTGTACCTATTCCGATATCCAACAATTTAGAATCGGGAGAAATATACTCAAAACACATACCAAAGAGTATTTCAGGGCCGTACCAGCCATATTCTCGAGCCTGCTCATCATATGAATTTGCACTTTGAGCATGTGATTGAAGACTTCCTTGGTCATTTTTCATAACAATCTCCTCGTTAATTAACGATTTAATCTTATTTTAACCTTCAAACTATGGAAAGCTAATGACTATTGCTATTTCGCATAACGTCCCGAGGGTTTGCGACGTTGGGTTACTACATTCATATTCTCTCCGATGTTGCAAACCCTCTGTTAGGCGGCGGGCCATGCCCCGTGATTCAGAGACGACCATGGACGGGAGTCCCTTATACGTCTCTCTCGAACTGTATTGATGCATTAAATAAGAATAATAATGTCTATTGCGATAATTAAAAGCATATGTTCATTCCTATATTTTACCAGTTTATTTCTAGCCCTACTCCAACTTCTTTCAAAGGTACAGTTTTATGTATTTCTGCTCTAACAGAAAATGAAGTACAATGGCAAGGATATAATTCCTTTATGTTGTTCTGTTTTAGATAATCGATAGTTTTCTTAACCTGTTCAGTTACTTCAAATAAATGAAATCCGCCTATAATTCCCAATACTCTATCATCTTTACATACTTCTTTTGCATATTGTATTATATTGCATATCCCACTATGAGAGCATCCAGTAATAATATAAATCTCATTTTCACTTTTATAGACAAGTGCAGTATCATCTACTACATAATCATCAACTGAAGTTCCACCAACAATTTGTTTACCTATAGGTTTTCTTATTTCGAAGTCATTTGTTTGTGGTATTTCCCCTAAAAAAGTTATATGTTTGCTAACTTTAATAGGTACTTTCGAAAGAATCAGATTGCACTTTTCTTTTAATTCTTCTAGCAAAATAGGAGAGCAAATTTTCAAATTGTCTACTACTTTTTCTTTAAATGCATCTGGATGTGCAATAATAGAAATAAATTTTTTATGGTTTCGTTCAAAATAGTATTTTAATCCTCTAGTGTGGTCATCGTGACCATGTGAAATAACAATAGCACTTAAATTCTCTAAATCTACACCTAATTCATTCGAGTTTCTCAGAAATAAATCAGAATACCCTACGTCCAATAGTAACCTGATGTCCTCATCTTCGATATAGTATGAAACAGCAGGTTCACCACAATAATATTGGTCAATGTATGTATTATTGTCTACCAAAACTTTTAGTTTCACCTTATTGCCTCCTTAGCTTATCTGC
>NZ_AGAF01000126.1 GCF_000224515.1 Desulfosporosinus sp. OT
GTAATACGGGGCAGCGCACAAGGACGTGCGCTGCCGCCAGTGAGCCAAGGATGGCTCATCTGGCGGGAACCCCGCTCCCCAAAGCCAAGGAGCTTGAACGGTTAGTTTGCTCTGCGTCGTAGGACTGAGCGCTGGGTCATACAAGGACGAACTCCTGCAAAACCCCATTAGCCACAAAAGATAATTTAGGATTTAAACATAAATAATCACCCTGAAACATAAAAACATTCTTATGTTTATAGCGTTCCAAAATATCCCTGTAAATATCCCTCAGATCTACGCCGAAATCATTTCGGAATGATGTAATATTAACACCCTCCTGAAGACGCAACCCCAGAATCATACGCTCCGCCATACAATCCTGCAAAGATAATAGTTCAAGCCCCTCTTGATCAACGAGATCTTGGCCCTTTTGAAGGCGATCTCTATAAGCACTCACTTCTTCGACATTTTTCCAACGTACCCTGTTTACGCAAGACACCCCACCCGGTCCTATCCCTAAATAATCTGTCCCCCGCCAGTAGCCTAAATTATGCTGGCATTCATAACCTTGGCGGGCGAAATTAGACGTTTCATACTGTCTATATCCTGCTTGTTTCAACCGTTTCACAGCCCATTCCTGCATCTCTGCTTGCAGATCATCATCAGGAAGCGCTTCCTTTTCGGCCCTAGAGAGTTTATCACTTTTCTCTTTTGTCTCGTCCATATAGCACTCATAAAGTGGCGTGCCCTCTTCGAGCATCAATCCATAAAGGGATAAATGTTCGGGCGAATAAGATAAGGCTTCTTCTATAGAAGCCTGCCACAACTTCATATCTTGTGCAGGGAGCCCAAACATTAAATCCAGATTAATGTTCTTAAAACCTGCAGTTCTCAGGCGCTGGATGGCTTCACGTGCTTGTCTGGCAGTATGCATACGACCCACAGCGGTCAGTAGCTTATCATCGAAGGCTTGGACTCCGAGGGAAAAACGGTTAACCCCGTAGCGGCGCAAGATATTCAATTTCTCAGTCGTCAGAGTTCCGGGATTTCCTTCGACTGTTTTTTCCGCTCCTGAGTTCATCTGAAAATACCGCTGAATCATTTTCATTAGACACTCTAATTCTTCATCCTTTAACACTGTGGGTGTCCCACCCCCGATAAAAAGAGAAGATACCCCCTGAGGGGCATCTTTTTGCCGCTTCGCCATTTCGACTTCTAAGCCCTCTAAATACACAGAAATAAAATCCTCAGGGGAACTAACTAGTGAATGAGAATAAAAAGCACAGTAATCACATTTTTGAATACAGAACGGAACGTGTACGTATAAGGAAGGCATATTTCATGCATCCCCTCTCTGTAAGGCATATGCCCTTATCAATCTTCTAAGGCAAGCACGCTATACATCGTGCCACTTCCTATACCAATGACAACACAACGGACCAAATCAACCAATCAACCAATCTTCCAATCTTCGTTCAACTAATCTTCGATCTGCAAGACCGCCATAAAAGCATCCTGCGGTATTTCCACATTGCCCACTTGCTTCATGCGCTTTTTTCCTGCCTTTTGCTTCTCGAGGAGTTTGCGTTTACGGGAGATATCCCCCCCATAGCATTTGGACAAAACGTCTTTCCGCATAGCCCGAACAGTCTCCCGGGCAATGACCCTATTCCCGATCACCGACTGGATCGGAATTTCAAACATTTGGCGCGGTATGATACCTTGGAGTTTCTCCACAAGCTTCTTTCCCCGCTGATAAGACTTTGCTCGATGAACAATAAAGGATAAGGCATCCACCATTTCTCCGTTCAGCAGCACATCAATTTTGACTAAATCTGTTTCTTTATAGCCAGATAATTCATAATCCAGAGACGCATACCCTTTAGTTCGGGATTTTAATTGATCAAAGTAATCAAAAACAATTTCACTGAGCGGGAGTTCATAAATCAATTTCACCCGACTCTTGGACACATAGTCCATATTAGAATACGTTCCCCGCTTTTCTTGATTAAGTTCCATAATCGCCCCTACATACTCTGAGGGAACTAAAATGGTAGCCTTGACGACTGGCTCTTCGATACTAAGAATCTTGTCGACAGAAGGGAGATTTGAAGGATTGTCAATACTAACAACCTCTCCTTGCAAAGTGTGAACTTTATAGATCACGCTAGGTGCCGTCGTAATCAAGTTTAGATCATATTCTCTTTCCAAGCGTTCCTGAATAATCTCCATGTGGAGTAACCCCAGAAATCCGCAGCGATAACCAAAACCCAGAGCAGCGGAGGTTTCCGGTTCAAAAACTAAACTGGCATCATTGAGGTGAAGTTTTTCCAAGGAATCGCGCAGACGGTTATAATCGCTGGCTTCGACGGGATACAGTCCGCAAAACACCATGGGGGTTGCCTGCCGGTAACCGGGAAGTGGCTCAGATGCCGGGTTTTCAGCATCAGTAATCGTATCTCCGACTTGGGTATCCTTAACGTTTTTGATACTGGCTGCAATAAATCCAACTTGACCCGCTTTAAGCTCCTCGACGATACGCATGGCAGGAGCAAATACCCCTACCTCCGTCACTTCAAAGACCTTACCAGTGGCCATCATTTTCATCTTCGTCCCTTTGGAAATGTTACCCTCTACAATCCGAACATAAGAAATAGCACCTTTATAGGCGTCAAATTTCGAGTCGAAAATCAGTGCCTTCAGAGGAGCTTGATCTTCTCCTTGCGGAGCCGGGACTGTTTTGACAATCCTTTCGAGAATCTCCTCTATCCCTATGCCCGTCTTGGCCGAAGCAAGTATCGCTTCACTGGCGTCCAACCCAATGACATCTTCAATTTCTTGCTGAACACGTTCAGGCTCAGCACTCGGCAAGTCTATTTTATTAATAACCGGAATAATCTCCAGGTTATTTTCCAAGGCCAGATACACATTGGCCAAGGTCTGAGCCTCAATTCCTTGGACTGCATCGACCACAAGCAGGGCCCCTTCACAGGCTGCTAAACTACGAGATACCTCGTAGGTGAAATCCACGTGACCCGGTGTATCAATAAGATTCAGTTCGTAAACCTCTCCGTCTTTGGCCTTATAACTTAACCGCACAGCCTGCAATTTAATAGTAATCCCGCGCTCGCGCTCCAGATCCATGGAATCAAGAACTTGCTCTTCCATTTCTCGTTTGCTTAAGGCCCCGGTATATTCAATCAGCCGGTCGGCCAAAGTAGATTTACCATGATCGATATGCGCAATAATGGAAAAGTTTCGGATACGTTGTGAAGCCTGTGCCAAGGTCTTCCCCCTCATTTCTATAATTCAGAAATACATTTTCTTAAAACCAGAGTAAAATACATCCTAAAGAGTGATTATATCAGAATTCAAGGGAATTCTGCAAGAATCTTGCCAACTACCTTCTCTACGCCCTATAAACTAGCCTTTAGCAGCTGTCCTTTCCCTACATACCCGAAACTATTTATTAATCCTGCTTGATGCTATTTGAAGTGGGAGTCCTAATATAAAGAAAACCCGGCTTGCGCCGAGCCTTGGCGAGAGCGGAAGTCGTTGGTTGCACTTATGCTTAGACGACGACGAAGACACTGTCTTCGCACGGGTTAAACCTTCTTGCAGCACTGTCTTCGCACGTATTAGCCCTTCTTGCAGTAGATAACGCAGTTTATACTTTCTGATAGTACAAGAAGAGTCCCTGTCAGGGGCCCCAATACATCATTTCCTAAGGCTGTTGGTTGATACCTAAATAGTCCTTAAGTGCATTTTGGAGAACATGCGAGAAGTTAACATGCTTTTGTTCGGCAGCATCGTTCAACCACTTCGGAATAGTAAGAGTTTTTTTAATTGCCTTGTTGGTCATTTGGTCACGAAAAACGGGCATCCACACTTCAACCAATACCGAGTATTGATTCTGATTCAGCTTCAACTCGTTCAACTTCGTGGGGACTGGTATAGCATCGCCATCTTGCTCCATTCCGTAAATATGGAGTGATAAAGCGTCTTTCACCATCTCAAAAGCCTCTTCTTGGTTCGACCCACATGTTAGACAACCGGGTAAATCAGGAAGTTCAACAGAAATTCCATCATCCTCTATTGTAAAAATTGCGGGAAAAAGGTATTTGTCATTCATATATAAATCCTCCTTGTAAAATGGAAGTCGGGATTTATTTCAACTTTGCTTTTGCTTGTTT
>NZ_AGAF01000125.1 GCF_000224515.1 Desulfosporosinus sp. OT
AAAAATGCTCTGTATTGTTCTTGCTGACAAGTCTTTTTGGGGATGAGGAACTGTAACCTTCCCTTTTTTAGTTGCATGTTTAAATTGAGCATGAGAACTCGTCTGTTCTTTTATCACCCAACCCTCTTCTTTTAGTATTTTGAGGATTTCGTTCGAAGAAAAGCTTTTCATCTCTTTCCTCACCTCTTAAAACTATTATAGAACGTATATATATACGTGTAAATGTTTGCATGTTGCCTTTACCTATTCCCCTTAACGCCAAAAAACCTCCTTTTCAAGCTGTTAAACTTTCAAGGAGGTTTTTGCTTTTCTTTTTGTTCTAACATGGGCTTACTACGATTTCCATGATATCTTCTTCATCCAGGGGCCTTTTAAGCTGATGGGTCTGATGTAATATTTTTATTAAAAGGTCATCAATCGTTTCCTGATCCAATTCAATCCCTTTCGCTCTCAATAACCTTAAGATAGTCTTACGACCAGAGTATTTACCAAAGGAAGTAGAATGCTCCCTGCCCACGCTCTCGGGTGGATAGGTCTGGTAATTCGCATAATCTTTCTGTATCCCGTCAATGTGAATCGAGGAAGTATGGGTAAAAACGTCTTTTCCGATAATGGGTTTTGCCTGGGGAATTTTGCGGTCCGTTGCCAAACTTACCATTAAACAAATTGAATTTAAACGCTTCAATTCAAGACGCACCTCTTTATTGAGACTGTATTTGAGTGCTACAGCAACCTCTTCGAGCGAGGCATTACCGGCCCTTTCGCCCAGTCCTCCGACTGTTACGCTTACAGCTTTAAAACCCGCTTGAATTGCCGCTAGAGAATTCGCTGTAGCCATTCCTAAATCATTATGCGCATGAAATTCCAAGGGTACTGCCGTTTTTTTGACTAATTCTTGAAGAGTAGAGAAAATTTTAAGAGGCTCAAGAATTCCCACAGTATCAGCAAAGCGTACCCGGTTAACGCCCAGCTTCTGAGCCTCTGCTAATATCTCGGCGAGAAATGTTAAATCTGCTCTACTGGCATCTTCCAAACCGAGAACAAGATAACCAACTTCTTTTTTAGCCTTAAGGATACATTCTCCCATTTGATTAAGAACCCAGGCACGATCTTTTCTCAATTTGTTTTTGATTTGTTGGTCCGAAGCAGGGATGGAAATAGCGACTCCCTCGACCCCTGTTTGGAAACTGGCCTGGAGATCTGAAAGAACGGCACGATTCCAAGTGATTAGTCGCACCGGTAAATGGAGAGCAGCCAAGTGGGAAATCGCTTTAACTTCTGATTCGCCCATGGCTGGTACTCCCACTTCCAGTTCATCAATCCCAGCATCCGCCAAAGCCCGCGCGATCATTTCCTTTTCCGGTAGGCCAAAAGCTACACCAGGAGCTTGCTCACCATCTCGCAAGGTTGTATCACATAACAATACCTTTTGCTCCATCTAAAGTAACTCCCTTCCTATGTTAAAGCAAGCCAATGGCATCTGCACGGCATTGTTGACAATGTTTCATTTGGGGAAGAATTCCGCCAAGAACGCTGCGGCTACTTGTTAGCAATTCTTTACTTGGAGCCTTGAGATGAGCGAGTTTTCCTTGAGGAATCAAGGGCATAATATTGTGAATATGCGCACCCCTTTTCTTAATCTCTAAAGCTAAGCTATATAAAAGCTGATCATTAACATTAGGCATAAGCACAGTATTGATTTTAACGGTCATTCCCGCCTTGGAAGCCAATTCAATCCCCTTAAGTTGATTGTCGATCAAGATCCTTGCCGCATCAGGACCGATTAAGGTTTTCCCTTCCCACTGAATGTAACTGTAAATTTTTGCACCAATTTGCTCATCCAGGGTATTCAGGGTAATCGTTACATGGGACACCCCGATATCCACTATTTCCTCGATTTTCTCAGGTAAGAGAAGGCCATTAGTGCTTAAACATAAGATCATCTCGGGAAAGATTTTTTTGACCCCTCTCAGTGTTTCGAAGGTCGCGCTGTTTGCTAAAGGTTCTCCAGGTCCTGCAATACCAACAACGGTAAGCTTTGATCCAATATCCGAGGCTTTGGCCTTAACGACAGTTTGAAGCGCTTCTTCTGAGTTTTGTACCTTACTGGTTACACCTGGACGGGATTCATTAGCACAATCAAATTTGCGCACACAATAATTACAAGATATATTGCACCCAGGTGCAACGGCCAAGTGTATCCGTCCGGTATTGCCATGCCCTTTTGTTGAAAAACAAGGATGTCCAAGATTCAGGTTGGGAGTATTCATATTTCCTTGTGTACATTCGTTATGCATATCAATCCCTCCAATCGTTTCGTTTTTTAATAGATGGTCACTTCGTCATCTTGCCATCCTTGGCAATGCTCTAAGCTCGAACCTTCTGCGCGAGCCCTTGGCTGTGCCCTAAAAAGTCCTACAGATGTAAAGTCTTGCAACTCACATAATTAAGCCGATTTTTCCTTAAACGTATAAGCTTGGCGCACACATATGCTGCCACAAGCCTGACAACCGACGCAATGGTCCTTATTAGCAATTATGGCTACGTGCCGTTCTGTCCCTTCATCATCCTCGAAGCTTTCCAGGCCTAAACATTTTTGCACACATAATTTCACACATCGTCCACAGCCAAGGCACTTAGCACGATCAATCTCTGCGACATACTTTGGAGTCCAGGGTAGCCCGCCAAAGGTTTGGTAAATTATTACTTCGCTCATTTTTTATCCTCCTTAGTAAAGAGTTCTCTTAGTAAAGCTAAACTAGTTCCAACATTTAAATCATTGAGAAGCTTCAACATTACTCAATTTCTTTTTTAACCACGGTGGCAGTTTTTTAGATTGCAGCAATTTGTCCACCTTGTCAACTTCATTGACAATTAGAGTTCCTTCAGGGACCTTCATTGGATGAATACCGCTTTGCACTAAACGTGCTGCCGCGGGACCGCCAATCTCTGTGCAATAGACGATAGCACACTCTTTGAGCATATTGATTCGAGCAAAAACCTTATCAAGCGATTCATTCAGGTCTTCAGCTGCAAGAGACGTGTGAATAATCCCTTGCTCCCCCCCAGTAAATTTATATAATTCAAAAGCAGGTGCGGATGCAAAATGCGAGTCAATATTTAATCCGTCGCTGCTAGCAAAGGCTATAAGCATACCTTCCCCTCCTAAAATCTAGTAAATTAACATTCTAACTTGATCATTAACATCCTTCTCTTTAGAAATTAACCACCCTACCCTTAACAATTAAGACTCACTCTTAATAATTAACTTCTTACCCTTATCAATTAACTTCCTAACCTAGCGAATTCAACATGTCAAACAGAAATTGTTGAGTACCTTCATAACCAATCCAGCGTTTCTGAGGATAACCAACACGGTCAAAGACAGGCAATCCTGCTCTCAAATGAGGGATCTTCAGCAACCCTGCGGCTTGACGGCCGTTGGAATTGGCAATGATTAAATTACTATGAACCGCTCTTTCCTCAAATGTTTCCAGATCTCCCACTTCAATGGGGATTGGTAAAGACAATCTGTGGATACCTGCTTGAGATGCCGCCAAGGCTACCGTGAGCTCGGAGCCTACCTCAACTAGACAAGAAGCTAAACTATACAACAAATCCATTTCCAAGGCGATGGCGATCTTTTGACCGCCAAGTTGGTCATGATAGTCGGCTAGGGTATCCAACAAGCGACTTCTTTGGCGAAGGAGCTTCTCGGGGATCGGTTTACCCGATATCTTGGCAAGAGCTAACACGAACGCATCAGATGCAGTAAGACCAGTTATAGAAGGGAAGTTAAGATGGGGAATTTCGTACATCTGCTTTAAGAAATCTCCCGCTTTCTCCATACTTAGCCCAAACGATAAACAAGCACTACATTTTGGCAAACGCTGAAAATCTTCCAGTAATGTTCCGCCCTGAACCACCGGGGCGGCTTCTAATTCGGCGTGCCCATCCAAGGATATTGATAGA
Source organism: Desulfosporosinus sp. OT (assembly GCF_000224515.1). Lineage (GTDB taxonomy): Bacteria > Bacillota > Desulfitobacteriia > Desulfitobacteriales > Desulfitobacteriaceae > Desulfosporosinus. Next base: position 3,973 of record NZ_AGAF01000125.1, read on the forward strand.
TCAGGAATGGTAATCGGCTTAAATCCAAATTCCATCACAATCTCTTTGAGTTCTTCGACATCACCTGGAGTTAAATGACAACCAGGCAACAACGCGATGGAAGGGGCTTGCTCAGCATAAGATTGATCTAACGTATTGGCGGGATGCTCCGCCAAGGTCGTGAGCAGAGCCTCTACCGTCAGCTGATAACCTTCTTGCATGGAACCGATATAATCCGGCGTACTGGCCAAGACAACCGGCAAATCGACTAAATCCGGTCTTTCTGAACGCAGGCTAGTCAAGGCACTAGCCATGTCATCTCCAAAGGTTTCCGTTAACCCGGTACTCATCACGCCAATAATTTGCGGTTTATATTTATCAGCTGCTACAGCAATTCCTTTCTTAAGGTGTTCCCATCCTCCAAAAATGACGGTGTCTTCCAAAAGAGCGGTTGAATTTAAGGGAATTGGTTCCTTATAGTGCCTGGAAAGCTGTAACCGAATGAATGAAGAACATCCCTGAGAACCATGGAGTAAAGCTAAAAGTCCATTGACGCCGAGGTAGGCGAGAGTCGCTCCCAAAGCAGGGCTGTTTTTTTGCGGGTTTCCGTCATAATGTCTTGTTTTAGCCATCTAGCTCACCCTCCTTCGGGGGAAATTCTTGTTTTAAAAGCCCCCAGACAGGACTCAGCACCGTACGCGTTAAGGACTCGGCAAAGGTAACCATCCCCTGATAACCGGCATAAGGCAATTTTCGACCGTGATTAATATCCAAAAAGGGTGTTCTTGTTTTATGGGCTAAATATTTGGTTTTTCCTCCGGCTACGATCAGATCCGGTTTCTTCTCGGCAATAATCTTGAGAAAACCCGCTGAACTTGTATCTTCAATAATCTGAGCTGAGGGATCCATCAATTCTTTCATGCGCTGGAAATCCTCTGGGGTCGAATTTTGGGTTCCTCCAGCCAAAATATTGATCCCTAACTCAGCCAAGGTGGAAACCATCGACCAAGTTTTGACCCCGCCTGTAAACAAAATAGCCTGTTTGTTCTCCAGTAACTTTTTGTATTCCGCAATGGTCTTGCGCGTTTCCTCCTCCTTCTTTTGCACATAAACTAACGTTCTCTCCACTAAATCAGGATCACCCAAGGCTTTGGCAATATTGACTAACGTTTCAGAAGTATCATGAATCCCGTAAAACGACCCCTCCATAAACGGTATCCCATAGCGGATTTCCATCTTCCGGACTAAATTAGTTAAACTTTTAGAACAGATCAACACATTCAGGCTTGCTCGGTGAGCAGATCGTAAGTCATCAAATTTGGCATCCCCAGTAATGGCTGTTTGGAGAGTGATCCCCAAGTTTTTCAAATCCGGTAACACTCCCCAGAGATCTCCGGCAATGTTATACTCTCCGATCAGGTTGATAGAAAGGGGTATTTTCTCGTCAGAACCCACCCCTGTACCGATAACCCGATCGAATAAAACCTCACCTGCAATACGATTTCCAATATTTTTGTCCCCCAAAAAGCCCGGACAATTCACTGCAATGACTGGAATGGTCAGCCCCGCTTCCGCTTCTCGGCAAATCTTGTCGACATCATCTCCGATCAGGGAGGAGACACACGTGGCGTAGACAAAAATAGCTTTGGGATTATGTCTCGCCGCAATCTCCAGGATAGCCTCTTTCAGCTTCGCTTCCCCGCCGTAAATCACATCATTTTCCATGATATCTGTGGTCAATCCCCGCCGGTAGAGCTGGGAACCGGAGGAGCGGGCTCCTCGGTTATCCCAAGAGTTTCCGGCACAAGCAATCGGACCATGAACAAGATGAGCAACATCCGTAATGGGCATGAGCACAACGCGTGCTCCGTCATATGCGCAACTTCTCTCAGCGCCTTCGCCGGGCAGGGCCTTCATGCATAATTTAGGTGAACCTGCATCAGACATGCACTTTTTATCTTTGAGATCCAATTTTGTAAGATTGGTAAACATGAAGCACCCCTCCGTTCTTTAACGCATTAATTCAAAATAGGCATCCGTTGAAGTCCTGTCCAGCTCATCCAAAAACGTATTGACGATCATGGTTACAAGGTTTATGACTCCTGAATAGCCAACGATTGGATAGCGATGGAGGTTCACCCGGTCGTAGATAGGGATACCTACTCTGATCAATGGGATATTGGCATCACGGGCAGCATACTTGCCATGACCATCACCGATTAACATATCCACCGGTTCTGTGACCAGCAGAGAGCGCAGATGCCAAAGGTCTTTACCAGGATAGAGTGTAGCACCTTGGCCATAAGGGCTTTCGGCCAGTAATTTTTCCATAGCTTTCTTAAAAGGCACAGTGGAGTTGGTGCAAACTATGTGTACCGGCTCTCCTCCCATTTCCAGTAGGAATGAGACAAGGCCTAACAGGATATCCGGGTCGCCAAACAATGCAAATCTCTTGCCATGGATATATTGATGACAATCCGTCATGGCATCGACGGCACGTCCCCGCTCAATGGTTATTTCCTGAGGAACCTCTTGGCCCGTGAATTTGGCAATGGCTTGAATAAAGTTATCCGTACCCGAGAGCCCGATGGGCATGGGAATCGTTTCGACGGTCACTCCCTTTCCGGTCAGATATTTGCTGGTCGTTGGGGTGGAATAGGCCTGTAAGAGTAAATAACTTTTAGCATTTAAAGCTTCATTCATTTCAGCAATTGACGTGGCGGGCGGGTACAATTCGTAAGTCCCCAAATTAGGAGCATCTAAAACATCACTATTATCAGGTAAAAGGGTAAAAGGAGCATCCATTGCTTTGAGAAGACGTTTATATTCACGCAAATTTGAGGGATAAGTGTCAAAACCAGGGACAACGTAGAGACGATCGTTGATTGTATCTTCCTGTCTGGGTTTGGCTAAACATTCGATGAGGCTTTTGAGTGTTGAGTCGTACCCTGTGATATGAGAACCTTTAAAGCTCGGAGTATTGGACAAAGCTACCGCTAAATCTTGGGGTATAGCATCCTGTTCCTTGGCATTACCTAAATAAGCCTTGATATCGTCCCCAATAACCTCTGCCATGCAGCTCGTAAATACTGATATAACCTTGGGTTTATAAACAGCATAAGCATTTCTTAATCCTTCAATTAAGTTAGATTGCCCGCCAAAGACTGCCGAATCCTCTGTCATCGAATCTGAAACAGCTGCCACAGGTTCTCTGAAATGACGGGATAAGGTGCTGCGAAAATAAGCAGCGCAGCCTTGAGAACCGTGTACAAACGGCAGACATCCTTCGATCCCTAAGGCACAAAGCAAGGCACCCAGGGGTTGACATGCTTTGGCCGGATTAATGACCAACTTTTCTCGGGCAAAATTCAATTCCCGGTATTCCATGCTATTAAGCCATTCTTTTGATCCCTTTATGCAAGTTTCCATATACTACATCCTTTCTGCCCAAGTTATTTTGTCCAAGGAGCCTTGACAGCCTTCCAAGTAGGACTGTTAACAGCCATATCCATATCGCGGGCAAAAATCGGGAATCCCTGATATCCGTGATAAGGCCCTGAGTAATCCCAGGAGTGCATTTGACGGAAAGGCAGACCCATTTTTTCAAAGACATACTTCTCTTTGATTCCCGATCCGACCAAATCCGGCTTTAACTTACTCACGAATTCTTCAATTTCAATTGCCGTGACATCATCATAAATTAATGTTCCGTCTTTGAGGTTGGCCATGCTTTTGTCATAATCTTCGCCATGCGCAAATTCATAGCCCGTACCGATAACCTCCATGCCCAAATCTTCATAAGCTCCCACAACGTGTCTGGGACGAAGGCCTCCGACATAAAGCATTACTTTTTTTCCTTCCAGACGTGGACGGTAGATATCGATCACTTTTTGCATCTCGGCATCATATTTCTCGATGACTGTTTTGGCTTTTTCCATAATACTGTCGTCAAACATGGCAGCGATTTTTAAGATTGACTCCCTGATCTTGGTCGGTCCAAAGAAGTTGAATTCCAGCCAAGGTGTTCCGTAAGTTTCCTCCATATGTCTGGCCATGTAGTTCATACTGCGGTAGCAGTGGATTAAATTCAGCTTAACAAGATGTCCGTTCTGGAGCATTTCGATGGTGGAGTCGCCCGTCCAGATATTCACAACGTTTAAACCGATTTCTTCCAGGATTTTTTTACTGGCCCAAGCATCTCCGCCAATATTATAATCGCCGATAATCCCGACATCGTACGGTCCAACTTCTCTTCCCGGTCCCTTACCTATGAGATGATCCCGGATAGCGTCATTAGCGATATGGTGACCTAAGGACTGGCTGATTCCTCTAAACCCTTCACAACGAACCGGGATGACGGGCAGCTTAATTTCCTCGGCCATACGGCGGGAAACACTTTCAATGTCATCTCCAATCAGTCCGACAGGACATTCGGAGAGAATAGAAACCCCTTTGGTGTTTGGGAAAAGTCCCACAATCTCATGAATAATTTTCTCCAGCTTTTTGTCCCCGCCATAAATGATATCGCTTTCCTGAAAGTCCGAGGTGAATAAAAAGGGTACAAAGTTGTCAACACCGATTTCCCCCTCAGCTAAGTTCCGGCGGTTAGCCCAGGAATAATAGCCACAACCAACCGGTCCATGGGAAATATGCGTGCAATCCCTAACCGGTCCCCAAACAACCCCTTTAGCCCCTGCGTAAGCACACCCTCGGGCTGTCATGAGGCCCGGAACCGTTTTGGAATTTGATTTGACTGCGCAGCTGGCACACTCATTATTTTCTTTGATCGTAATATGCTGCCGCCGATTCTTTTTGGCCTTTTCCGGATATAACTCTAAGACTTCTTCGACGACTTGTTTTCTGAAATCGATTATCTCCTTTGTGCTCATAAACGCTGTCCTCCTCATTTCCCCATTGTTGGGGGCTATTACATTTCCATGATTCCGTATTCCATCAATAATTCTTCTAACTCCTCCATCGGAAGTGGAGTTGGAATGGTCATCATTTTGTTATTCTCAATTTTTTTAGCTAAGGCTCGATACTCATCAGCTTGTTTATGAGTTGGGTTGTATTCAATAACGGTCATTTTGCGCACCTCAGCGCGTTGAACTTCATTATCCCGGGGCATGAAGTGAATCATTTGGGTATTCAATCGTTTGGCGAGGGCTTCAATTAATTCAAGTTCTTTGTCTACTACACGGCTGTTACAGATCAAGCCCCCTAAGCGGACGGTTCCGGTTGTGGCATACTTTAAAATCCCTTTGGAAATGTTATTGGCTGCATACATGGCCATCATTTCACCTGAGGTAACAATATAAATTTCCTTCGCTTTATTTTCCCGGATCGGCATAGCAAATCCGCCGCAAACTACATCGCCCAAAACATCGTAGAACACATAATCGGTATCCGCTGTATACGCCCCGTTCTCTTCCAGGAAGTTAATCGCTGTGATTACCCCCCGGCCAGCACAGCCGACCCCAGGTTCCGGACCGCCGGATTCTGAACAGCGAACCCCTAAATACCCTTCCACTAAAACCTCATCCAACTCTAAATCTTCAACCGTCCCTCTTTCGCGAGCCAAGTCCATAACCGTCGTTTGAGCCTTACTGTGAAGAATCAAGCGCGTGGAATCTGCCTTAGGGTCACAACCAACAATCGTAACCTTCCTCCCCATTTCTGCCAAAGCGACGACCGTGTTTTGGGTAGTTGTTGATTTTCCGATACCACCCTTTCCATATATTGCAATTTGCCTCATGTCAATACATCTCCTTTAATTAGACTAGATCAAATAACTTAAACTAAATCTAGACAACTGCTTCTTTTCCAGTTTCCCCAGTGCGAACTCGAACAACCTCTTTTAAGGGCAATACAAAGATTTTACCGTCGCCCATGTGCCCAGTCTGATTGGCTTTAATAATTACGTCGACCACTTCATCAACTTGGTCATCCTGCACCACAATCGTTAACAACCGTTTAGGTATCCAATTAAATTTGGTATCATCCGCTAGCTCTTTACTCATAACGGCATTCAATTCCGGGTCGACTTCAGCCGCCCATCCTCCAATTCCGCCTTGTTTCCCACGTCCCTCAACGCTTTGAATTGTCAGAGCAGGATAACCTGCGTCTTCAAAAGCCTTCTTTGTAGCGGGTACCTGATGGCGTCGAACAAAAGCCATTATTTCTTTCATTTCTACAACCCCTTTGCCCCTTTACTCACGGTATACGCTTCTTCAACCTCAGTTACAAAGACCTTGCCATCGCCCATGGTACCAGTTTTAGCATTTTCCAGAATTACCGAAATAGCTTCATCGAGCTTTTCATCCTCAATAACCAGCAACAGCATGGTTTTAGGAAACTCATCATAAACAACATCACCAATCCGAATACCCTTTGTTCTACCACGACCAAAGACGTGCATTTTTGTCAACGACGGCATTCCGGCTTGTGCTAAAGCCTCAGCAACAACCTCCGTTTTATCAGGTCTTACAATTGCTCTAATCATTTTCATATAGTGCATCCTCCTTTAAATTTAAGTAGGTTTCATTGTGTTCAATTTCACATAGCTTTGAATAAAATGCCACCGCATCACCTCCCTCAATAGCGATGTTTAGAAAAAGACAAAGAGAGCCCCTAATTTTACTTAATTAAGGGCTCTCTAAAACACTTTTCCGCTCCAAATCATCTCTGATTTGGTGCCCGGTTATGAAGTTACACTTATCTGGATGGGTTAGTTTGTTAGACTTTCCCAAGGTTCTCTAAACACTTAAAACACTTAAAACACTTAAATTACACGCATTTACTCTATCAACACTAATGGCTTATCTACTCTAACCATTTATCTGCTCTAACAACTCAACTACAGTAATCCTAATCACACACTCTTAACCTGGCTCTAATCAAAGATGCATAACTCCCAATCCCACACGAGCATGTTCTAAAAGGGGATGGAGGGAAGAACGACCATAAATTGCAACTGCAAGCCATTCTGAATCTGTGACTAACCCGATTTTCAAAGCAAAACTAGCGTTGCTGTTGGTATGAATGAATATACTATTGCTAGCTTCCAAAGTAGCATGAACCAGGGCATGAATCTTGCGATTTTCTTTTGGAATGACACCTGTGTTGAAGGCCGTTGCCATAACTGAATTCGTTAACTTTCCAGTATGTTGAAGATTGGCAACAGTTCCTCCAAGTTCCGTCACACCACAACGCAGATTATGAGATTCAACAAGGGATTTCTTAAGCTTATCCTCTTCCTCTCTCGTCTCTGTCAAAGCTAGAAGTATTGCTGACCGTTCTAAGGAAGGTTTTACTCTTTCCATACTAGGACCTCTCAAGATATAACCTCCCTCCAGCAGCAACATAAAAAGCCGCCAGATATCTCTTTCAGAGAAGATATCTGGGCGGCTTCGTTGCCGAATGTTTATCACTAAGTGATATTACTATAGTACCCGATAAAATTACGTTTGTCACTATGTAAACTAAGCTTTATTGCTTAAAATACTGTATTCATTTTTTCCGCTTACTTAATGCGTTCCAATCTTTCGTTGCACCAAACCCATAGCCTGTTTGATTTCATCCATTCTTAAGAGTTTCGCTACCCCGGCAAATACAACAACCCCAATGGCTGTTCCACTAACCAAGACGATCAGCGAAGCCAGCATCCGATCGCCGATGAAAGCGGTCAACCATTCACTCCACTTCCAGATTACAATTGCCATAATAATTGAGGCAGCCAAGGTTTTCAGACCAGTCCACAACATATTCCAAGCATCGATTTGCCCTAAACGCTTCCGTAATACATAAAGCAGAAGCAACATGTTCACGAAAGCAGCAATCGTCGTGGCAAAAGCCAATCCACCGATGCCAAGTGGTTTAATTAATAAAAACATCGCTAGAATGTTGATGACTATCGAGATAATTCCCAAAATCACTGGTGTCCAAGTGTCCTGAAGGGCATAAAAAGCCCGCGGAAGAATTTGAATCGCGGATTGTGAAGAAATTCCAATGGCATAGTAAAACAACGGTATTGCCATAGTTAAGGTGTCTTGGGCCGTAAAATGCCCGTGCTGAAACAAAACACGAATCAGCGGATAGCGCAAAACAATCATACCTACTGACATCGGGAGCGTAATGAAAATAACCATGCGAATAGAGCTCGATATCGTTTGACGGAGTTTATCCCATTGTTTTAAAGCCGCTTGCTCCGTCATGGTCGGAAAGGTCGCTACGGCAATGGCTAATGCAAAAATACCCACCGGAAGCTGAAATAGGCGATAAGAATACCAGACAGCAGTGATGCTCCCGGGAAACAGCGA